>CAZAVR010000632.1:0-2591 GCA_964488435.1 uncultured Cytophagales bacterium
TACAATGAGCTCCACCCTTCTTCCAAACATCTGCAGATCCATACCGGCATTGATCACGTCATCCTTCTCCCAGGTAAGAAACTCGTTGGCAAAGTTAGAAGCCAGGAACCCGGTCCCCCATCCCGTAGGAACCGCCTGAAGGGTCGCAAAAATTGCATTTCCGCCCGACCCTTGATTTCCGGACCGCCCTACTTCGAAACGAAGCTTGAGGTCATTGATCTGGTTGGCTCCCTTCAGAAAAGACTCCTCGGAAACACGCCATGCGACAGATACGGCTGGGAAACTTCCCCATCGACGACCGTCACGAAAAGCTGACGAACCATCCATGCGGTAGGTTGCCTGTACAAAATAACGCTCATTGAAGTTGTAATTCAGCCTCCCGAAATACGACTCCCGCGCTCCCGAATTCTTTTCACTGCTGTTGAAGACATTTGAAATAACAGAGCCGTCACCTGCTGAAAGTTCCTCTATGGTATTGGTAATAAATTTTTTCCTGGTACCTGTCAGCATCTCATAGGTATACTCCTGGGCCTCATGCCCCGCCATCAGGCTGAGGGCGTGTTTATCGAGTTTGAGATCATAAGTGAGACGGCTGTGCAAACTCCACCAGGTATTGGTATTTACAGATCTCGTGGAGGTGGCGGCATCCTGCGACACCACAAAGCCCCCGATAGTATAGGAAGGATGAAAAGAATAATACTTCAGAAACTCTGAACTCCCATTCACCTCGGTATGCCAGTTCAGATTTTTGGCCAGCTTTATATCAGCAAACAGGCTTCCGAGGATAGAGGTCCGGCGGTTGTAATCATTGTAAATTTTCGAGATCATGACGGGGTTGGAGAACTGAAATTGCGTGGACACAGGCCCACCCCAACTTCCATCCGGATTGGTAACCGGTACGCTTGGATTCTGATCCAAAGCAAGCTGTATGATTCCACCGTTACTGGTATTTACCTTTTCCTCCGTCATACCCACACTCAAATTAGCGCCGATCTTAAGCCAGCTGCGTATTTGATTTTCTAAATTTAAGCGACCGTTATAGCGCTTAAACCCTGAACCCTCCACAATACCTTTCTGATTGAAATATTCGCCGGAAAGATAATAGGTTGATTTTTGATTACCTCCGCTCAGGCCAAGTGAATACTTCTGTAATGTCGTGGGTCTGAAAAGCGCGCTTTGCCAGTCTGTACCATTTCCTAAAACGGACGGATCAGCAAATTGCGGGTCACTGGCTGTACCTCCGGCCTCTGCCACCTCGTTCCTGAACTGAGCGTATTCACGCAGATTCATAACATCTATTCTCCTGGGCTCTGTCTGCAGTGTCAACAGCGAATTAAAAGACACCTTTGCTTCACCGGCTTTACCGCGTTTGGTAGTAATAATCACCACCCCATTCGCGCCCACCGCTCCGTAAATGGCCGTAGCAGAAGGTCCTTGCAAAACATTGATCGCCTCTATGTCGTCAGGGTTAATACTCGACAAAATATTGGAAAAACCGTTAGGCCGGTCGTTGGGATCATCGGCCATGTTGTCGGGCTTGATCTGAACCCCGTCGATAACATATAAAGGCTGCGTAGTGCCGGTCAACGAACTGAGTCCGCGGATCAAAACCGAGGGTGCAGCACCGGGCTGTCCTGAGTTCTGCTGAACCAACACGTTCGCCGCACGCCCCTGCAATCCCTGCTCCAGAGAAGTGTTGATGGTTTTACTGAGATCTTTCCCCGACACAGTTACCTGTGAACTGGACACATCTGTTCTCTTCATCGCACCATACCCTACGACCACCACCTCATTCAGCCCTGAAACCGCTTCCTTCAGTTGAATATCCACCCTGGTTCGATTCCCCACCGGAAACTCTGCTGTCTCATATCCTATGAAGGAAAATACCAGTGTGCTACCGGAAGAAACTTCTAACGAAAATAGGCCCTGAACATCCGTGGTGGTGCCGGCAGAAGTTCCCTTCACCAGGATACTCACTCCTGGAATTCCCTGATCGTCGGACGCAGAGACTACGGACCCCGTTATTTTTCTTTTGGCGTCCTGCGCGACGGCGTTTGTCGGCTGCAACCAGAGAGCGGTCATTAAAACAGGAAGCCAAAGCAACCGCTTCATCCTGAAAAGGCATGATTCAACCGGTTCTCTTAAGTACATATTTCTTTGCATGTTATTAGGTTAATGGATTTATTTATTACTATATTACTAAATAACCTCAATATATTCCTTTTTATACAATTCCAATATTAGAATCACTATCAAATAGTTTTAGTATAAATCAAATATATTCTTGTACAAATGAGGTCATCAAAGTGCAGTCGGAGGTACTCCAAATGTTTACAATTAGGGTATGAAATGTAAACATGTCATAAAAAAAGCAACTATTTTTTGACTTTTTCGACGGTTCATAGGAAGGAGACCCTGACAAAGCAGATTTTACTGCCCCAACGAACAGCCGGAAAAGCCTATAGCTTAAGTGCAATATTATTGTACTATTCCGATCTGCATTACGGATTTCCCGAGTCTCTTTTCCGATAGGTAGTGGGTAATACTTTAAATTCTTCTTTGAAGAGACGGGCAAAATACTTGGGATTATT
>CAZAVR010000633.1:0-2583 GCA_964488435.1 uncultured Cytophagales bacterium
TGATAGACGACACCTTTCCATTTGATAACCCAGGGTTTATGCGCAAATTCCCGGTCAAAGTCTTCAGAAGGAGCGATCAGATCATCGCCTTCCCAGTCAGTCCAGTTGATCAGATCGTAGGAGCACGCAAAACGTTCAAAAGCTCCGGGTTTCCAGAAAGCACCAAAGTAAAACATGACGTATACATCACCGATTTTGGTGATCTGAGCATCTCCGCAAATTCCTTTTTTTCGGGTAATGAGAGGGGATGTACCCATACGTTTCCAATCAGAAAGGTTATTTGATACCGCCATGCCAATACTTTCGAATTCTTCTGTCTCGCCGGGAAAAGGTTTATTTTTGGCATTGTAGTACATCACAAAGCGGTGCCCTGTGTGTCGCCTCCTGTCAGAAATAATAAGGCTTTTATAGAGGGTAGAATTGTCATACCATCTCGCGTCAGCATCGTACGCAGCCAGTACCGGCCCTGACCTACGCGACCATTCCCTGGCTTTTGTGAGCGTAGGAGCAAATGCCATACCTATGCCCAGCTGTCCGGCCTCATAGCCCCTGTTACTTCCGCCCAGATAGGAGATACGGTATTTGCCTTTATATCTTCGGGGAAGGTAGGAGCCCCCCCCATTTGTAGTCTACCAGTCCGACGTATCCTGCTTTTTGATTGCTGTCCCAGGTGCCTTCAGAGAATGACATGGTCTTGCCGAGGGTTTTCCACTCCAGAAGGTCACCACTTTCGGCGAGCCAGGTTTCATAGCCCCGTCCATCGAATATAATGTAGGTCATGTACCATCTGCCGTTTTTTCGGAATATGGTTGGACTGTCCACCATTTTGCCTTTGTCAGGCTGAGGGATTACCACGCCGTACTTGTAGGGTGTCTGTATCTTTTCATAAATATGCTTCATCACAGAGGCAGGTATTTCCTGACGATCAGACGGAGCCGCCGACCTGCATCCTGCCAGGAGCAGAGAACCGACTATCCACACCAAAGGAATCTTCATAAACAAATCAGGTTAATGGGGCATTGGCAATAGCGATGCTATCCCGGCGCCTCAATAGTTGTTAAAACCCACAGCTTTTGGTTCAAAATATAAGAATTACTCCAAAGTAGGTATTGACGGGCTACCCGCGAATGGAGTTCTTTGTAACAAACAAAAAAGCACTTGAAAATGAGACATCCGGAGCGTGATCCCGAACCATTAATTGACAAGATAATGAGATATCTGAGTTCTATTTTTTTTCGTGTATCCTCGGGTGTCTGCTGCGCTGCATGGATCGTTTTGCTGCAGGCATGTCCCGGTCCGAAAGATCCGAATCCCATAGATACCTCTGTAAAGCTAACCCCTGGAAAATCCACTGTAAGTCAGCTGGAGCTTGTGCAGCTCATAGTGAAGGATGCCCGTCTCAGCGTGAAAAATATCACGGGTATGTTTGGCGATAAGTCAGTGAATTTAATTGTAGCAGGTGACACACTGACTTTCCTGGTTCCTGATGTACCTGCAGGACAAACTACGTTGTCTTTTAAGGATGGGCAAAAAGATTTTAAGGCGGCCTACACGGTACAGGAAGTCAAGTTGACAAGCAGTGAGGGCAAGATTGGTGAATTTACGGTCAAAGTAGATGCACAGATTGCTACTCTGGAACAAACCCTGAAAATTTCAAAAATACCCGCAAACGGAGTTTTGAACACGGCCGAGATTTCAGAATTGAAGAAGTCTGCCGTGAAGTTTAAAGAAGATATCGGAAAGGCTACATCAGCGGAGAAAAAAGAACTCGCTAAATTTTTAACGGCCAATCCTGTTCTGGAGGAGAGCCTCGCCGCTGGAAGTATGGGTGCTTCCGGTAGATTTTCGGACTCTTTTTTGGCCGCGGTTAAGGCGCTTTTGAGCGAAGCAGGTGTAAAGGCAATTGTATCAGGCTCCGCAGGATATATCTTCGCTACTGCCGGGGTAGGGCCGGTCGGTTGGTTAATTGGCGCAGCTCTTTTAATCAACGCAGTATTGACTATCAAGAAGGCGATGTATAAAATAGTAGAGCTGTCTCATTTGGGTGCTGAGAGCGGAGATCTTCTGGATCCGATCTGGTCGAACCGCATGGCGGCAAGGACTGTTGAAAGGGATCGGCCGTATAAGGTTTTCCTGCAAGTGCAATACAGGACACTTGGCAAGCAAGATGCTTCAAATGCCAGTTTTCAGGAATTATTCAGCTTCAACGACAAGCTTTATTATTTCGCAGATAAGTTAAAAACACTGAAGATGCTTTCCGGAGATATCGTCAACCTCAGAAACCTGGAATCCCAAAAAATACAGGTTACAGTGCCTGCTAAGGATGTAGTGGCTTCAATATCCGGTAATGCCGGCGTTTCCATAGCCAATTCGGTTATTAATGGGGATACACTCCTACTTACTTTCAAGTCGGCGTCTGAGAAAGACGAGGCCTTCGCTTTAAATTTGTCCTATAAATCCCCGGAGGGACAAACGCTTTCCAAATCAGAGGGTATGATCTTACATGCGCCTGTGTTGGATGCGATTGTTATTTTGCAAAATCTATGAATTTTCATTTGGTGTGATGTTTAAACTAAGCTTTTC
>CAZAVR010000634.1:0-2578 GCA_964488435.1 uncultured Cytophagales bacterium
AATTTGAAAAAGACTGGCTTTATGGGGCTTGGGATTATAAAAAGTGGTTATCGATTATAACTGTTCCTATTTCATTCTTTGCCTTAGGACTTGCATTTTGGAAGCGCAGTTTATTCGCAGGACTTGGCGTGGTGGCTTTAATGGCAACAGGGAAGATCATCTGGAGTATTCAAAATGCAGGTGAAGCAGGAAAGTCAATCACTATTCCGGCGGTCGTCGGGCTGCTATTGTGTATTGTATTTTTATTTTTTGGTTATAAACGACTTCAGGAAAAGTAAGCAGCAAACCGCTGGCTGTCTTTCAATAGAAATGGGCGTGCATCTGCGGCAGTAAGTACTGTTCGTTTTTTATGACCTTTTAATGGACACTAGTTTAGCTCTTATTATGAAAAATCAAAGGCTTCAGAGGCCTGCTATCCCATCAGAAATGAACCGTCGTACTTTTCTAAACACGGCTGTAGCAACAGCCGGCACCATAACAGGTATCGAAAATATTGCCCGTGCCCAGAAGCCCGCATCCCAGTTCGAGAACAAACAATCTCTTCGGATTTTCGGTACCAGTTGGGGCTATCATGGTACTACCGAGCAATTTTGTGCTGCCGCGAAAAAAGAAGGTTATGACGGTATAGAGGTTTGGTGGCCCATACGCAAACAAGACCAGGACGAACTTTTCAGAGCACTGGAGAAATACGAACTGGCTGTAGGATTTCTCTGCGGGTCGGGGGAGAGGGACTATGACGCCCACTTACATGCATTTAAGAGCCAGATCACTGCAGCTACCGGCGCTTCGTTAAAACCGGCTTACATCAATTGTCACAGTGGTCGCGATTTTTTTACTTTTCAGCAAAACCAGGCATTTATTGATAGCACCCGGGAAGTCAGTCAAAAGAGTGGAATACCCATCTACCATGAAACCCACCGCGGGAGAATGCTTTTTGCTGCACATATTACCCGGAATTTTCTTGAGGAAAATCCGGATCTTAGACTAACGCTCGATATCTCACACTGGTGCAATGTGCACGAAAGCCTGCTACAGGATCAGGAGGATACAGTAGCTGTCGCGTTGTCTAAGGTGGGACACATCCATGCCCGCGTCGGGCACGAGGAAGGCCCGCAGGTGAATGACCCGCGTGCGCCGGAATGGGGTAGTGCCCTGAAAGCACACCTGGGTTGGTGGGACACCGTGGTGGGACATAAGGTAAAAAGAGGGGAACCTTTGACCGTACTTACTGAATTCGGTCCACCCAATTACCTGCCCACTATACCTTACACACGTCAGCCATTGGCTGACCAATGGGCGATCAACGTATACATGATGAAATTATTCAGGGAGCGCTATCTGAAACAGTAATCCAGTCAAGGCCGGTGTACTTCTCCCAGCTTCAGAATTTTCAATGTGTGCCGGATTTTGCCTTCGTCCCGCAGTTTGCCCAGTATCTGTTCAGGCTCACCCATGGGTTCGTCGGCTGAATCAAAAGTGCCATAATGAAACGGAATAAAGGTTTTAGCCCCCGTCGCATAAAAAGCTTCGACGGCATGGTAAGGATCCTGGTGGTTTTGTGCCATAAACCAGGCAGGTGAATAGGCGCCTGCACCTATGAGGGCGACATCAATATCCGGGAAGGTAGCACCGATTTCACCAAAATGCGCGCCAAAGCCCGAGTCACCACCATAGTAGATGCATTTGGCGCCGGCCTGAATCATAAAGCCCCCCCAAAGCGTAGTATTGATATCAGAAAGGCCGCGGTTCGCCCAATGTCTGGAGGGTAGGAATGTGATGCGAACATCGTCATCTCCCCAGGCATACTGTTGGTACCAGCCTGCCGGTTGAATGAGGTTGTCCATCCATTGGCCAATTAGCTTGTCAAGCTCCAGGCCGCAACAAACCCGGGCCATTGGATTTTGTGTAGATAGCAGGCGAAGGCTGTTTTTGTCACAATGATCATAGTGGGCATGTGATACCAGGATGTAGTCAATATTCACCAGTTTTCGAGGATCTGCAGGCAGTTCTGAAAAGCGCCTGATCAGGGGCGGCTTTCCTAAAACCGGGTCGATCAGAATCCTTACGCCGGACAGCCGTAAATAGAAGCTGGCATGGCCAAGCCAGACAATTGTATCTTCAGAGTCATTCAGCCATGTGTCGTCTTTCAGAACGTCAATACGCCACGTATCCGTTTTTTTGATGGCGCGTTGAGGGTTTTTCTGAAGCATAAATCTGAGCACGTCCCAGTAATTGATTCTTGCCGGGAATTCCTGGTTGATAAAAAGCCCTTTTTCGTCCAACGGAGTGCCTTTCCAATCGGCCTTCACCGTTTGCAATGCCGGGTTTGAGGTATAGCTGTGTATGGCAGGTTTTTTCATTTTCTATGATGGAAAATCTTACGGATAAGGTATAAAATTGAAATGGTAATCATAAGTATCAAATCTTTGGAGTGAATGGATGATTGCTGCTATCTGGTGTCGGAGTGACTCTGACATTCCCGGGAATTGAGCACCACTATTTTATTTATTTAAAGTCGTGAGTCATCCTGTAAGTACAGATGGTGCGTAGCCAAAATGCTTTTTAAATGCGAAAGAAA
>CAZAVR010000635.1:0-2572 GCA_964488435.1 uncultured Cytophagales bacterium
TTCATGGATAATGATTTGTTAGAATAACGAATTGAGTTGTGACAGTTGATTTTTCTTAGATTCTGGATACGGTTAACAAAATCCCGTGCTATACCTTCGCGTTTCAACTCATCGTCAATGTGAACATCCAGGGCAACGGTCAACCCATTTTCAGTTGCCACCAGCCAGCCCGGCACATCCTCCGCTATGATCTCAACCTCCGCAAGAGAAATTTCGAAGCTATCTTCATCCATTTTTAAAGTGATGATGTTTTCTTTCTCAAGTACACGTATATCCTCCTCGGACAAGGCTGAGATTCCCGCTGCTACCACTTTCATTTTGGGGCCGAATTTAGGACCCAACGTCTTGAAATTCGGTTTGATTTTTTTCTTCAAAACGCCGGAGTCATCATCGATAAACCTAACCTCCTTTATATTTACTTCAGCCAGAATGATCGGCGCCACATGGGCAATTTGTGTTCTTATTTTCTCATTCAGAACAGGAATCAGTATTTTTGACAAAGGCTGACGTACCTTGATCCTGTGACCCTTCCGTAATGAGTGAACCAAAGAGCTGATGTTCTGAGCAAGCTCCATCGAAGCTTCCAACTCTCTGTCTATTAATGCCTCGTCCATGTTGATCCAGTCCGTCAAATGTACAGACTGCCTTGCGTCAGCCGACTGTTGCCCGTCTGTCAGATTCCTGTAAAGCCAATCACCATAAAATGGAGCTATCGGTGACATGAGCTGCGCCACAGAAACAAGGCACTGATACAGCGTCTGGTAAGCCGCCCTCTTATCGGCATCTACATTTCCCTGGCCTGAGGATGGATTCCAAAACCGTCTTCTATTGAGACGCACATACCAGTTGGATAAATTTTCAGTTACGAAATCCTGTATGAGCCTACCTGCTTTGGTTGGATTGTACTGATCAAACTGAACAGCTACCTCACCTTTGAGTGAGTTCAGTTTCGAAAGTATCCATCGGTCCAGCTCAGTCAGGTGACTTGCGCTAGCTTCTATAGACGCATCTGCTTTAAATCCGTCAAGGTTAGCATAAAGTGCAAAAAAACTATAGGTATTGGACAGCGTCCCAAAAAACTTACGCTGCACCTCTGTGATCCCGTCAGTATTAAACTTCAGATTGTCCCACGGCTCCGCATTGGTGATCATATACCAGCGCGTGGCATCCGGGCCATATTGCTTCAGCGTAGCAAAAGGATCTACGGCGTTACCCAGGCGCTTGGACATTTTATTGCCGTTTTTATCCAGCACCAAACCTGTAGAAACGACATTTCTAAATGCAATCGAATCGAAAAGCATCACAGCGATCGCATGGAGGGTAAAGAACCACCCTCTCGTCTGATCCACCCCCTCTGAAATAAAATCCGCAGGATAACTCTGACTAAATACTCCCTCATTCTCAAACGGATAATGCCACTGCGCGTAAGGCATAGCTCCTGAGTCAAACCATACATCGATAAGGTCTGGTTCGCGGTACATGATATGACCCGCCTCTGATACCAGGTAAATCCTGTCGACATAGGGTCGGTGAAGATCAAAACGCTCCACACCTATTTTCTGAAGATAATCCTGGTTGCTCTCAGCTTGCTCAGCAGTGAGCTTGCCTGAGGCCTGCGCCTTCTCCAGCAACGTCTTTAACTCACCCACCGATCCCACACATATCTCGTCCCCCTGTTCCGACCTCCAGATAGGCAGCGGAGTACCCCAATACCTCGATCTCGACAAATTCCAGTCAACCAGATTCTCCAGCCAGTTGCCAAACCGCCCGGTACCCGTACTCTCAGGATTCCAGTTGATGGTCTTGTTAAGCTCCACCATTTTATCTTTCACCGCGGTTGTACGGATAAACCAGCTGTCCAATGGATAGTAAAGCACAGGTTTATCTGTCCGCCAGCAATGAGGATAAGGGTGCTCGTATTTCTCGACTTTAAACGCCTTGCCTTCTTCTTTCAGCTTGATCGCTATCAATACATCCGTCGGCTTGAAGTCAGGATGGCTCCTGTCTTCATCGCTATAATACTCTTCCTTCACGAACCGGCCGCCAAATTCCCCCATCTCCTTCACAAATTTACCCTGGCGGTCTACAATCGGCACTTCCTTACCTGTTTCGTCCGAAACCATAATCGCGGGAATGCCGTGTTGCTGTGCTACACGAAAGTCATCGGCACCGAAGGTAGGAGCCGTATGCACGATTCCCGTGCCGTCTTCTGTCGTTACAAAGTCGCCGGTAATAACTTTAAAAGCGGGCGCAGACGGCTGTACATAGGGCATAAGTTGTTCATAAGAAACGCCTTCCAGTTCAGCCCCCTTAAACTCTTTCAAAATAGTCCACGGCAGTACTTTTTTATCTCCCGCAGCATAAGCTTCGAACCGCTCATCATCAGCCAATGCTACCCGCCCTTTCTCTGTAAAATATTTACCAATCAGATCACTGGCCAGCACAACCTGTATCTGGTCATAAGTATAAGGATTGACCGTTCTGACCAGAGCGTAGGTAATAGAGCCCCCCACGGTGAGTGCCGAGTTTGCCGGCAGCGTCCAGGGCGTAGTGGTCCAGGCCAGTATATGTA
>CAZAVR010000636.1:0-2571 GCA_964488435.1 uncultured Cytophagales bacterium
TCGTCACTTCATATATTGTTTGGTTTAACGCGCCGTTTCTCCGGCCTGAGGCGCTGGCGGGAAGTTTGTTTATTTTTCTGCTCTGCAGGCTGTTTTTTGCGATCGTGCCCGACAGGCGGGAATTGCTGTTTTGGTCGGTGCTCTTCGGGGTGATTGTGGCAGAGCGACTTATTTTTGTTTTCGTCAGCCCGATCGTCTTTTTCAGGATTTATGAGTGTTTGCCCTTTCGCAAATGGAGCGGCGTTTTCCGTGCCGCCGGCCTGACTTTGCTGACTTTCATCGTGTTCTGTCCCTTTATATTGACGGATCCTTTTGTAATCCTCAAGGCTTTTGGAGGAGGAATTCTCGCAAAAATGCAGGACGCTCCCATGAAGAGCCTCTTTAATATGGATTTTATCGGGCTGTATTTTGAGAACCCGGTGAGCTATCTGGTGGTGATTCTGGCCATCACAGGCGCAGTGTCTTTGTTGGTTAAGAGGAAGCTTTTCGGATGGGTGGTGTCGTTGAATCTCCTGCTGTTTCTCTTTTTGGTACTGAGATCGGCGAAGATATACGATACACACGTGCTGCCGGCCGGGGTCATCACCTTGTTCCTTGCTGCATTTGGAATTGTCTTTCTGGTCGGGCAGTTACCCGGCCGACGCTTACTTTGGGCATCTGTTCCGGTACTTGTGATTTCTTTTTATAATCTTAAAAACGTGTATGCATTTCAGGTGCATGCTCATAAGCCGGATACCTTCCATCTGGCTTATGATTGGGTGTGTACGCTTCCCGAAGGGACGAGCCTTGTCGTACCGCCCGGAAGATTCGAATACGTTTTGGCGCGTACGCAGGAGGGCTTAAGGCGTGTTTTTGATGCCAATCAGGACGAGGTGAAAATGCAAAAGAAAATACGGTTTCTTCTAGGGGCAAAGGACGACGAAAAGGTGTCTTTCCCGATCGTGGCAAATTCGTTCCTTTTCGAAGACGAGGCGCTATATGAAACGCAGTATCGGATTCTCATGAAATTCAATCATTTGTCGAAAAAGCGTTTTGATTATGATACTTACACAGATAACAACATTCTGGCCAATACCTATGTATTGAAGAGCCAGGCAACCGACGATTTTAAGAAAGGAAGATATACTTACTTCATCAGTGAAGAGAATCAGGAAGGTCTTGGCGAGCCTTTCAGGACCTTTTCGACGCCGGGATCATCCACTTACTATGTCTATAAAACGACAGGCAACCCGCAGGAACGTTAACTTTTAGCGCGTTTCCTGATCCAGGCTGACAGTTGCAGAGGCCATTGCGGGTTCATGCATGGTTTTTCTATCAGAAGAAAGAACAGGCCGCCGCCGATTAGTATCGCCGGGATACAGAGGGTAGTAATGAATAGAAGATCCAACGGGTATGATCCGAAATAACTCTGTTTGATCAGCAGCTTCATCATGACCGAGAGAATAGGCTGGTGCACCAGGTAGATAGAATAACACATGCCGCCGATGATAGAAAGCCATCGGATACTAAATACCCTTTTCCAGAAACTGTTGGTCAATACAATGAAATAGAAAAAACCGATGACGACAGGAAAAAAAGTAGCCAACCAGACTTTATGGGTGTCACCTTGAAGCAGGTGCGTCTGAACATGCGGATATACGAGCAATACCGAAAGTAATAACCCGCCAGTCAAAGTGGTGAGCAGAGAATCGGCTTTAAAATCGGGTCTTATCAGGTAAAAATCTGCCAGTACAATTCCGGTCAGAAAGTATTGGATATAGTAGAACAGATAGTAAGTCCATGTAAAATGAGGTGCCTGTAACCAGGGTAAAGCCAGAATCAATAATATGAGCGTAACCCGGCGAACCGGCAATGGCCATTTGAGGCAGAGAAATAAAATCGGTGCCAGAATATAGAAATGGACTTCAAGCTCCAGTGACCAGGCGACAGGCAGAAGATAGGATGCCCAGTTGTAGATGATGTTATGCGAGTAGATCAATGAGGCCAGCAAGCTCTTGAATACATAGTCAAACGACATGCCCATGAAGGACATCAAGAGAACAAACATAATCAGCAAGGCGAGAATATAGGGCGGTTCGAGCCTGGTGAGTCGTCGGAGAAAGTAGCGTTTTACGGAAGGTGCCGGAGCGCCCTGCAAGTAAGATTTCGCAAAGGGAAGCGCGAGGATGAAGCCGCTGATCACGAAAAATAGTTCTACCCCTTTGCGTGCATCATACAGCCACGCGGACAGCCATTCGTATGCCTCTCTATCCGGGTAGGTGATTTGCGATTTATAGAGGAAAAACGTCTGGATATGGTGAAGAATAACGAAAGCAATCGCGAGAAAACGAAGACCGTCAATCTCCGGAAGGAATTTCCCGGATGTCACATTTCTGGATAGCTTGGAAGAAAGCCGCTTGATAAATGTTGCGCTCAAGTTTCAGGGTCTGGGGAGTGGTGGGTCTCGGGGTTACGGGCATACGTCAGTTGCGGCTGTACGTATCCAAAGTGGCTTGTGGAAATGAATGCAGTATATCCAGGATTGTGTTTTCTACCATTTTAGATCGGTCTTCATTTTTTTTGGGAGCTTTT
>CAZAVR010000637.1:0-2568 GCA_964488435.1 uncultured Cytophagales bacterium
CATAGGATAATTCCAGTATACATTCCGAGTCAAACTCAGTACTAATTACTCTCTGCGCTTCCGCTCTAAATTCAGCATAGATTACAACACCAGCATAGAAGATCAGTATGAACCCTCAACCACTGCCATAGGCGGACACCTGGAAAGTGCCGGAAAAAAGGGCTATGGGGTGTTTAACAGTGACACAGACTAAAGTTTACTGAGCTCCATCACATTAACCTATTTCAAGCAATTATCGGAGAAGCAAAACCTGAACCTGCTCGTAGGGTCGGAGGTCATGCATCGGCGCATACGTTCCTCCAGCGTAACAGGTCGGCTGTTCCCGAGAGACGACTTTACCTATATTACCTCTGCAGGGATTGTGGATGCGGGTTCTTCCTTCTTCTCTCAGAACGGACTGCTGTCCTTTTTCGCGGAAGCGAAGTACGACTTTTCCGACAAGTATCTTTTTGGGATTACAGGAAGATATGACGGTTCATCCAGGTTCGGCTCTAAAAAGCGCTTCGGATTTTTCCCTTCGTTGTCCGCCGGCTGGCGGATTTCGGAAGAAAATTTTTTAAAAGACGTCTCCAATCTCTCCGATCTTAAATTAAGAGGAAGTTATGGATTTGTGGGAAATGAAGGCATCCCGAATTATCGATTTCTGGGAACTTGGGCAACTTCCGTTTACAACGGCGTAGCAGGTGTGGGACCGGCCTCTCTACCCAACAGCGACCTCAAATGGGAAAGAACGAACGAAATAAATCTAGGTATTGATGCGTCCCTGTTTCAAAACAGGCTACATCTGATTATTGATGCCTACAAAAACACTACCAACGACCTTCTGTTTCCTAAGCCTCTTCCATCCACCGTCGGATTCGGATCTGTATGGGGTAATATCGGAAGAGTATCAAATAAAGGCCTTGAACTTACAGTTTCCACAGTAAATACTACAGGAGATATCAAATGGTCAACAGACTTGAACCTGACCAGAAATATCAACCGCATAGAATTCCTTCCTGATCATGATACGCTTCATTTCGGATACGAGGGTTCAGGGGTTTCTACCACCAATGTAGTGATGGAAAACCAACCATTGGGTACTTTCTGGGGGCTTAAATTTCTAGGTGTGGATCCAGCCACGGGGAATGCTATTTACGACGACGTCAACGGAGACGGACACATCACATCTGATGATGGCCAGGTGATAGGTAATGCCCAGCCCATCTTTTATGGCGGCATCACCAATCGTGTTTCATGGAAAGGCTTCGATTTGAGCGTTCTTATGCAGTTTTCTTACGGCAATAAAGTACTTAATTTTTCAAACACGTCTCTTGTTAATGCCGGAGCAGATATCCTTACCAATCAAAGTACTATTGCACTCAGGCGTTGGAAAAAAGAAGGAGATGTCACAGACGTACCACGGTATGAGCATGGCAACACCGTCAACAACTGGCATAGCAGCCGCTTTTTGGAAGACGGATCGTATCTACGCCTTAAAAATATTGCCTTCGGATACAATTTACCGGAACGGGCGATCAGTAAAATACGGTTGACTAAGGCAAGGGTTTTTATAACCGCAAGCAATTTGTGGACACTCACCAGGTACAGCGGAGCCGATCCCGAAGTAAGTACCCTGGACAGATCTACCGTATCTCAGTCCATAGATTTGTATACTTTGCCGCTTGTAAAGACCGTACAGGCAGGCTTTTCTGTTTCGTTTTAAGTGATCGAGATTATGATAGCTAAAAGATTAAAAAACAGGATCATCGTTAATTTCAGGCAATTTAGAAGCAGCCACCAGAAAACAGCGCTTTTGATACTCCTGGTAGGAACATTGATCTCCTGCCAGGAAGTACTTCAACCTAAACCGGTGGATCTGTTACTGGATGAACTGGTTTTAAAGCGACCTTCTGATGTAGAAGCTGTAAGAACCGGCTTGTACGCTTCGTTTCGCGGCCTTGGTGCTATGGGTATTATTGCAGGAGATCTGACTGCTGACATGGGTCAGTTCAACGGGACTTTTTCCGTATTCAGTGAACTCTGTAATCACCAGATCACTCCAGCCAACTCTGCAGTAGGAGGTTATTGGGGTGCCATCTATTCTGTAATTTATATTGCGAATTTCATTGACGAAAATTTAGAAAATGTTTCGGGTGTATCTACCAATACAAAAAAGCAACTGTATGCTGAAGCTGCGTTTCTTAGAGCCTACGCCTATTTTGTAGGACTCAATACATACGGAGCGATGCCAAATGTTACCACAACCAATATCGAAACCAACAGCAACATAGCACGGGCAAATATCGACGACATCAAGAAAATTATTGTAGAAGGTTACACTAAGGGCCTTAACGATCTCCCAGAAGTATGGAATAGCGAAAACAATACACTAAATAAAGCTTTTGCCACAAAAAAATGCAGCTAAAGCTGCACTTGCCCGTTACTATTTATATCAGAAAGATTGGCCCGGCGCTGAAAAATACGCTTCCGAAGTCATTGCATCTACCAGATATGCCCTTGACACCAGCTTCCAGAGAGTAATTAGTACTGAGTTTGACTCGGAATGTATACTGGAATTATCCTATG
>CAZAVR010000638.1:0-2566 GCA_964488435.1 uncultured Cytophagales bacterium
TAATGCGGTTGTACTTACATTGATGGATTATACCTTTTCGTCAAAACTTGTTGGCAATATAATAACTCAATTTAAAACGCCATTGAGCATCCTCCTCCTGCAGACGGATACCGGGGAATTTTTCCAGCGCTGCCTGCAGCTCTTTTCTTTTCCATTGGTAATCAATATGGCTTTCCCATCCTTTATCCGGGATAAACTTATCCGTATAAAATATTTCTGAACCCGCTGAACAGATCAGTATATCCGGCTTAGGCAGGTCGTATTGCGTAAATGCCTGCTCGGTAATATACCTGTTTCTTCCACTGGCAATGCCGAATACCACTTTGCCTTTATGCTCAATAATCCATTTGGTAAATTCTTTCAGGCCGGCAGAATTGTTGCCTTCCACCAGGGTGCCGTCAAGATCAGATATGATAAACAACTCTGCACTGGCTAATTTTTTCCCATACGCTGTTTTATTTTTGAACGATGCTTCATCTTTTGCTTTTTGCTGAAACAGTTCATTGATCATCGTTACATATTTATCTGCGTAGGTGGTCCAGGAATACAGTTGGTTGGCGGCGACAATACCATTTGTGGAATACTTTTCCCATAATTGCCCATCGGCAATGATTTTCTTTAACGCTTCTGCAATAGCACTTGGATTTTCCACATCCACAAGAAGCCCATTATCGCATTGTTCTAAAATTTCTTTGGGCCCGCCACTGGGAGAGGCAATGATCGGCAATCCGCATGCGGCCGCTTCCACTATCGTTAAGCCAAATTTTCGCCTGGCGTGGCATTTACAAATACCCCTTTTTTGCGGGCTGCAATACGGTATATCTCCGGCACTTCCAGTTTTGGGTCATTCTTTTTCGGAATCGCCATTTTTCCATAGAGATCATATTTGTCCATCAGCAACAAAAGATTGGTAAGAATGTCTTTTTCATCTTCAGGCATCTGGGAAATATCTTTTCTCACGCCCGCAAAGATGGCAAGATTAGCCATGGCCTGCAGTTCTTTATCCTGGCCGTAACACTGAATAATCGTCTCAAAATTTTTTCTTTTGTCGGCACGGCCTATGGAAAGTATCAGGGGTTTTGCAGGATTAAAAAGAAAACGTTCAATATCCGAGTTGATCCGGTATAATGCCTGCTCCTGTTCTATGGACATTTTAAAGGATGGCATGTCGAGCCGGTAAAAGGGATAGAATACCTCATCATTCACTCCCGGCGGTATCACGGTGAACTTAGCAGACTTTACATTGTCGTACAATGTGTACTGTGAATCAATAATGTGCTGTGTGCTCACCACGAACATATCCGCCGACTTCAATATACTTTCTTCCACTCCGATGCGCCGCTCCATATTGAATTTCTCTTCAATCTTTTCTTCGCTCATGCCTTCCTGTAATAAAATATTCTTTTTGTTTCTTCCCAAAGAGTGACCAGTGGCGAGGAACGGGATGCCAAATATTTCACTGATCTGGCTGGCGAGATAATTGCCATCAGCATAATGGCCATGCACTACATCCGGAAAGTCGGCTTCTTCATCAATAAACCGGATCGTTTTGTCTATAAACTCATCGAGATGTTCCCACAAGGTTTCTTTTGCACGGTAAGTATTACCACCACAGGTCATCCTGATGATCCGGGCTTTTTCATTCACCACTTCTATTTCTTTTTCATAAGCAGCAGACACTCTTTTATCCGCTATTCGTCTTGTAAAGAGGTCCACTTTTCTTACCTGCGGATGTTTGGAAAGATGCTCCAGCAGTTCGAGTACATATTTTACCTGTCCGCCCGTATCCTTATCTCTTCCTATTTCCGGGTCGGTATGCCGGATGAGCCCGTGTGGGCTGTATAACTGTATGTAATATTCTCTCATAGCATTCTCTTCAGTTGCAAAACGTATTCCTAAAATTAGAAGAATGGGATAGATTAGGACTAATTTTGTGATTAAAAGCGGATTAAAATTATGTATTCAGGTTCAGGCTTCAGCGATTGGGAAATAGGCGACATTACAGTGATCATACATGATGGCGTGTATCATTTATTTCACCTCATCATTCCCAATCATGATTATATAGCCCATGCGGTATCTGCAGACGGTATTTCATGGAAGCGGGTGAACAACGCACTTTTTGTCGGGCATCCCGGCGAGTGGGATGACGATATGTTGTGGACCATGCATGTGGTGGAAGTGAATGGTGTATTTGAAATGTACTACACCGGCTTGCATCGTAAAGACCGCGGTGTGGTATCAAGGATCGGGCTGGCAGAATCCACTGACCTCATCAACTGGACCAAGAACAACCGGACAATTTTCCCCATTGAGCCCAAAGGTATTTTTTATGAAACGCATAAAACCAATCCCAGGACCTGGCTGAGCTTCCGGGACCCGTACCGGTTTGAGCATAACGGTGAAGTGTACCTGCTGGTGGCCACCCGTACTATCGGCGGGCCTGTGTCAAGAAGAGGCTGTGTGGGAATTGTAAAGATCACGAACAATGTATTTGAGCTGATGCCGCCCCTGCTGTACCCGATGGTATATGATGATATTGAATGTCCCTGCGTGTTTGAATTGA
>CAZAVR010000639.1:0-2563 GCA_964488435.1 uncultured Cytophagales bacterium
CCACGCCAGAAGACAAATGGTTCGGCCTCGACAGTAGCTCTGTTAAGGTAGAAAAGGTGCCTTTGGTGATCCGTCCGGTAGAAAAAGTGAAACTAAAGCGGGTGTATGACTAAGAATCCGTTTTTCCTTCCGTTCTTTACAAGCGTCATTACATTTTAGAAGCCGTTATATTCTTACTATTATCAATACCAGAAACAAATGAAGATTTTAATCACGGGAGGAGCCGGGTTTGTCGGTTCATCCTTAGCCATTTCCATTAAAAGCAATTATCCCGATTACCAGGTCTATGCGTTGGATAACCTCAAAAGAAGAGGTTCAGAGTTAAACCTGTCGCGGCTGAAAAACGCAGGCGTCGAATTCGTTCACGGAGATATCCGTAACAAAGAAGACTTTGATGGACTTCCTTCTGTAGATCAGGTAATTGAAGCTTCAGCTGAGCCATCGGTACTTGCCGGCCTCGACGGCACACCGGACTACCTGATTAACACGAACCTGGTGGGCACTATCAACTGTCTCAATTATGCACTGAAGCATAAAGCCGGTTTTATATTTCTCTCAACAAGCCGGGTGTATCCGATCAAAACGATAGAGGGTTTAAATTTCACCGAAGAGTCTACCCGTTTCGGCCTGTCTGATACACAACCTGTAACAGGTGTCAGTGCGCAGGGGATAAGTGAAGAGTTTCCGCTGTCGGGTGCGAGATCACTATACGGAACCACAAAGCTGGCCTCGGAGCTTATCATCCAGGAATACAATGAATTTTACGGCCTCAAAACCGTGATCAACCGCTGCGGCGTCATCACCGGTCCCTGGCAAATGGGAAAGGTAGATCAAGGTGTGATGGTGCTATGGGTAGCCAGACACTATTTTCAGCAGCAACTGGGATACTTCGGCTATGGCGGCACCGGAAAGCAAACCCGCGATATGCTTCACTCCTCAGACCTGTACAGGCTGGTGGACTGGCAGTTGCACAACATAGACAAGGTAAACGGGGAAATCCTGAACGCAGGCGGTGGAAGAGAAATCAGCGCCTCCCTGCAGGAGCTCACAAAAATATGCCAGGAAGTGACCGGCCATACCATTCCTATTCAGGTAGTACCCGAAAACCGGACTGCTGATATCCGTTTGTACGTGACCGACAACGCCAAAGTAACCCGTCTTACTGGCTGGAAACCGGAAATCGGTATCAGGCAGATCGTAGAAGACATCGCAGCGTGGCTGAAGGAGAATGAAGAAGCGCTGGCGCCGATTTTGAAATAGTTACCGACGAATTAAGTAACCGCTAAAACAGTTGTAGATGAAACATTTACAACTGTTTTATTTTGTCATGTCGACTAACCGTGCCCAGGTCATGTCGACCGGCGGTCAACGTCATGTCGACTAACATGGAGACATCTCCTACCCAAACAGCACAACTACTCCCCCCATTCGCCCCATTTTCCCTGTGCAATCGCAACATCCGGTGCCCAATGCAGCCGCAAACACAAAATCGAACCTTAAGAATTGAAATAATCAAAAGAGGAACAAAAATAAACAGTGATCAAAAATAGGTAATGAAAAACAGTGTGACTTCGAACATCCCTATTGACAAATCACGAAAGACTAAGAATCCGTGTCTCTAATAAAAAAAGAGGAAGATAAAAGAATATGAAATAGGAACCCTCCTATCCCAGATTCTGCGCCTTGGTTCGAATTCTCTGACTCAAGCGCCAGTCCCCGAGAACGCACAGCAAAAAAAACTATTTTAGCTAAAAATAAAGATATGACAGAAGAAATTAAACAGGCTATCCCGAAAGCTTACCTTGATATTGATCATGCTACCAAAACGAGTGGCTTTACAATGGCTTCTGACATATTAACCTGCTCTCTACTCAGAACTCTGGCCGCTTCAAAACCATCAGGTAAATTCCTGGAACTCGGAACAGGCACCGGGCTGTCAACCGCTTGGATACTGGACGGTATGGATAAACATTCGACATTGGAATCATTCGACAATGACGAACGCTTTTTAAATATTGCCCGAAAGTTTTTGAGTCAGGACGAAAGACTAAACCTGACCCTTGCCGATGGGGAGGTTTGGGTGAAAAAAAATCTTAACCAGAAGTATGATTATATTTTCGCCGATACATGGCATGGGAAATACTTACTTTTGGATTCCGTTTTAGACATGTTGAACAAAGGCGGGCTTTACATTGTGGACGATATGTTGCCACAACCCAATTGGCCCGAGGGACACCACGAAAAAGCCATTAATTTTGTAAAGTATCTAGAGCGTAGGAGCGATCTGACTTTGACCAAACAGAATTGGGCGACAGGAATCATAATTGCTGTAAAAAAATAGTCCGCCAAAAAAAGCCATGCTTATGCTGGTCAACGTAATACGAGAATTTAAAGTTTGACGGGCTGCAAATAGCGCGAACAAAAAAAGCATGCAAGTTCGCTCGATGATATTATAAAAAAAGCCTGCAGCCAAAGATAATTCCAAGACGTTGTACGCACAGAAAGTGAAAACTGAAGAAAAATAAAAAAACGCATTTGACCCTTATTTCAATGTTCCCATTGA
>CAZAVR010000640.1:0-2551 GCA_964488435.1 uncultured Cytophagales bacterium
TCAGGATTATAGTGTATGTGCGCTGCCACCTCTTTTACAGAATAGGCTCTATTCATATAAACAAGAAATTTGACAAGTGCATTTTTCTGACAAAGGCTGGGGTCTGTCTCCTGGAAATCGCCAAGAAGCACCACACCTATTTTGCCGGAATTATGTCCTTTGACGTGCGCTCCTCTTATTCCTCTATCCCGACCCTCGAATACCCGTCCTCTCCTGTCGATGATAAAATGATAGCCTATGTCCGCAAATGATCTCTCCCGAATATGTAACTCCTGAATGTATTTCGCCCCGTGCCTCGCAGGCAATGCTGAATGATGGACAACGACGGTCGTAAATTTTCCGCGCAGCGGCAAATCGTAGTGGTAGATACCTCCTGGATTGGTTTTTTCGTCATAAATGCCCCTTTCTTCCGAAGTTGAATCGTTCATGCCGCTGCTGCCCCACCCCTCTCTGGATATGATCGCTATTCCTTTGCTATTATAACAGTCACATCTTAACATATAATAGCCTACACCTCCCAACAGGCACAGCAAAAGGACAAGGGGTAATCCCGCAACCCCCATTTGCCTTTTCAGGATTTGACTCAAAAACCTATTCAAATTCACCTGTTTTTTGGTTTTGAAACGGAACGATCATAAAAGTAACTTATGCATTTGGGCACGAATACTATCAGACGCCGGCGAAGGTACAGGAACTTTGATTCTCATCAAATGGGCAGCTTCGCGTTTCGCCGAAACCGTATCTCCTTTCTCCATAAACAAATTCACAAGCAAAAACCTGGGATATAGCCTGACTGGGCTTATAGAAATCGATGACAGGTATGCCTGCTCCGCCAGGTCATATTTTTTCTGACCAAAATAAGCATCCCCCAGATTCGCCATTAAGATGGAATCGTGTATTCTGTCCGATGCCATTTTTAAAATACGCTCACTTTCTTCGTAATTACCCGCCAGATAAAGTGCCCTGCCGTACGCCATCAAGTATTCCGGTTCTCCGGGTATGTGGCGACAGGTGGCTTGGAAGTAAGGGACCGACCTTTGAAACTCGTGGTCATGATATAATTTCAGCGCATGGCTCCAATCCGTAGCACGAACCTTGGTGATAAAAACCTCCTTCAAAAGCACATTCCATGTGATCAGAACGGCACTCAGCAGGACTATTCCACCCTGCAGCAGCCCGCCTTTAAGTACATACGTCCTGCCATCCGAATAAAATGACAGCATACTCCCGAACACAAAAAAAAGCGTAACTATCAAAGGCATCTCCATGGGATAGGATGACATACAGGAAATCAGTATCACGCCGAAGGCACCACTGGCCGAAACCCAATAGGGCTTTTTACCTGTAACTTCTCTGGAGAAACTTCTGTTGACCCCGTAAATATAAATCGCAAAAAGTAAAAAACCGACCAGACCATTCTCCACCAGCAACTGCAGAAAATCATTAAACACATATATGACATGATCGGCTTTGTAAATGACAGTCTGATCATTAATCCGATCCCCGATGGATTCGCTCTGAATTTTCCCGTATTCGTATTTAAACTGACCATGCCCCACACCGAACAGCGGATAATCCGCAAAATACCTGAGCGTCATTTCCCATACACGAAGCCTTCCGTGGACCGATGCCGATTTAAAATCGTACAACAGATACAATCCATAAGTACCTGCGACTGAAAGCAGCAATAAGGATAGAAAAAAAACACTCCCCTTTTTGAGGCGCTGGAATGCTTCCGTCAGCTGGTGCCGGTACCTGACATACCCCAAATAACCCATGCCCGCGATCAATCCCATCCAGGCCGTCCGAGACTGGGTGGCAGGAATAATGGGTATCGTGATGAGGATAAAAAACAGCGCCGGCCCCACGATCGCTTTTTCATAAAATGACCGGGAGGGGTCGCCAAAAAGCAATAAACCCACACAGAACACCAAAACAGATGACACCAGGATAGCAAATGGGCCCGGGTAATTGAAAGTGCCCGTAACGATCGCCTGATGATTGGTGATGGTAGCCATCCTGAAAATCTGCAACTGACCATAAACGACCTCAAAAACCCCTAACAGAATGATGACCAGCGAAGTAAAAAAAATAATGGTACTCCCGTAACGATCATGATAGAAAAGCTGCTTCACAAAGAGCGCTGCTACCGCTGCAAAACTGAACAGGACTAGATCTTCACTATATACATCATATCTACACAGATAATTGAAAATCTGAAACAATATGAACGCGATCAGAAGTAAATCGGCAACCCCGATCCGAAGGGAGAGCCCATTTACATAGATCATCACCAGTGTCACCAACACAAGCAGAATCGGCGCAAACACATTTAACAGAACGCGGGGATTCAGACCTTTCAAATCTGCGACCGACAGATGCTCACCCTGGAGATATAACCCGATGAACAGTATACAGAATAGTAACAGAACTCTAACTACGCGACTCGTACTAAAAAAAGAAAATAAAGGCATTGACTAAAAATAATTTCATCAGATAGGGAGGTCAAACAAATCGAAGCGTCAAATGTACTGCTTATATTTCAACTGAA
>CAZAVR010000641.1:0-2550 GCA_964488435.1 uncultured Cytophagales bacterium
CACATTGTGGCTCACCCTGTCGAAAAAGTTCAGATTCAGCGTCGCCTTCATTTCCTTAAAAGCAAGGAAAAAATCACCGGAAAGCAAGATATCTTCCACACGCTGATCGAAATCTTTCATAAGTAAGTCCTTCACATAGGCTTTGACCTCAGATAAGCTAAAACCGGACCAAACAGACGTAGAAGCAACTCCCTCAGGCTTCGACTGTGTAACGGGCGCATTTGAAAGCGCATCAGACGTCTGATCACCGGCACTCGCCGACTGTATCAGGAAATTTTCATTAGGAGTCCGAAACCGGTTAACAATCGACCGCTCTACAGTTTGCAGTACAAGAATATTCTTGCGGGCTGTATCGAGCCTGACCTCTCTGCTCCTGCTCCAATGTGCAAACTCATAGCGGTTGACAGTCGTCGGAATGAGGTACGAGATTTGTTCAATGAAACTGTCTCCGATGATGTAAAGATCGGTATCAGCAGCTTTTTCCAATTTCACATCACACTTCTTCTGGTAGTTCTCATACTTTTCCTTGAACTGAGGCAGGGAGGAGAGACGGTACAAATCACCATAACGGAAAGCATCCGGGAAAATCCCGGAGGGCGCCATTTTCTGAAACAGAGGACGAAATACGTTCATGGCCCAGAGAAAGGTGAACACCATCAAAAATGAATATCTCAGGATACGCAATAACATCACCTAAAACTGGAAATAAATGAATTGGTTCGAATTAAAAACACCCAGAAAATAACAACATGACAGGAGAAACATAAAAACCAGTGAAAAACTGTAATTGCTTCTGGTTTCAATATAAAAAACAAACTTCTCCTTTATCAACAATAATCCGATCAACACAAAAGAAAAAAGCAGTTCCGTGGTGTTCATCGGGCCTTCAATTTTATCAACCCAACTAAGACCGGCTATCCCCTTCAGAACTGTCAGAGAATCCGTCAAAGTCACCGCTCTGAAAAAAATCCAGGTGAGCATCACCAGAACAAACGTAAAAATCATATTCAGCATTTTGCCCGGTCCCGTGTCAGGGATAGTGAGGGCCGGAAAATGCTTGTCACGCATCAGGGCAAGTATCAGATAAATGCCATGAAGCGCCCCCCAGACCACGAACGTCCATTGAGCACCATGCCACAAACCGCTTATCATAAACACCACCATCTGGTTAAAATACAGCCTGAACTCACTTACTCTGTTTCCTCCCAGGGGAAAATAAAGGTAGTCCCGGAACCACGTGGACAGGGAAATGTGCCACCTGCGCCAGAATTCCGAAATGGATTTTGCAAAGTAAGGGGTCCTGAAATTCTCCATCAGATCATAGCCCATCACACGGGCTGCTCCGATGGCAATATCAGAGTAACCGGAAAAATCACAATAGATTTGAAAAGTGTAAAAAAAGGTGGCCACCAGAAGCGTAAGTCCATTTTTTTCCCCGGGATCCTTATAAGCAAAATCCACCATCATGGCCAGTCGTTCAGCCACCACCACTTTCTTAAACATACCCCATGCCATGAGCATCAGTCCGCTTTTTACCTTTTCCCAATCGAAAGCATGATAACGATGAAACTGAGGAAGGATATTCTGAGGACGTTCAATAGGGCCGGCGACAAGCTGAGGATAAAACATAACATAAAGGGCATACAACCCAAAATGCCGCTCAGGCTGCTGGTTTCCCCTGTACACCTCTATTGTATAGCTCATGGCCTGAAACGTATGAAACGACAACCCTATGGGCAACAGAATATCGAGATATGGAATGGGATTACTTAAATTCAAACCTCCCAAAGCGAGGCTTAGGTTATAGTTGAAGAAGTTATAATACTTAAAGTAAGCCAGGATTCCTATGTTGCTGACCAGACTAAGCACCAGCAGCATTTTACGGTTCTTGCCTCTTGTGCGGTCAATCCAGATCCCCGCGAAATAGTCGATGACAATCGTTGCCGCGAGAATAAGAATGTACTCCGGCCGGAATATCATATAGAAATAACAACTGGCCAACAGTAGTAATTTCCATCTCCCGCCCCAGCCCAGACTAAAATAGGCAAGGGTTACGATGATAAAAAAGAATATAAAATGGAGTGAATTAAACAGCATGCTTTGAAAATCTTAAAAACAAAATACGATTCAGGAAGGGATCTTCATCCCAATCTGGATCAGATTTGAGGTGCACTTGGCAATTACCTTTCCGTCCTGTCCCCTGATGACGCATTCACAGTGAACGACATTCTTCCCGGCACGGATGATCTCGGAAGTAGCCATAAGCACCTCTCCCACTCTGGCGGGGTTAAGAAAATCGCAATTAAGGTTTACGGAAGTGAAAGCATTTTCTCTGCCCAGCGCATAGACATTCATTCCACACATCTCGTCCAGAATCATGGCCGCTACCCCGCCATGTAAAGTGCCCATGGGATTTGTCATCTCTTCTCTCACGAAGAATTCCGCCGTCAGCTTGCCCTCGGCAACCTCTCTCAGCATCCCGCCCAGCCATTTCCAGACAGGAGGCTGGGACGCCTCCGCAGGTTTGTTGAGCCTGGTTTTAAGAAATTC
>CAZAVR010000642.1:0-2538 GCA_964488435.1 uncultured Cytophagales bacterium
CACGCTCAATCACGGCCAGGCCGATGAGCTGGGATTGGGTTTTTATGCACGGGGGCGGGAGTTTTCTGCCGATCCGGGTCATTACAATACACATCTCCGTTTCGGTTACACCGCCACGACGGTAGCGCATAATATTTTGGTTGTCAACCGGAAGAACCAGTTGAAAAAACCCTCTCCGGGTGGTGATCTTCAGACCTGGGCTGATGGAAAAGTAGTGCGCTCGGCTGCAGTAAATGATCCGCAGGTTTATGCAGATCAGGGGGTAAAGCTTTACAAACGTCGTGTAGCCCTGATTGATCTCTCCGATGATGACAGCTATATCGTGGATAATTTCTGGGCACAGGGAGGAGTTGATTATGATTATAGTCTGCATGGTGTGATGAATGGAAAGTTGCAGGTGATTAATCCTGCCCAAACTGTACTAAGGGAATCGCGTGAGGGTTCCGTGTTAAGTGCCGATATTAACCATGCCGCCAAACTGGATCGCAATTACCGGGTTACTTCTTATCCGGACAAAGCTTTTTATTTTGCTCCGCCGGGATCGGGTTTCGGTTTTCTCACGCAACCGGCTTACTATACCGTAAACGGACCGGCCGAGCTGAAATGGTCTGCTACGGATAAGACCGGCCACCAGATGTATGTTTCCCATTTTGCTCCGCGGTCCTCTGAGCTCATTATCGCTCAATCACCAAAATTGACCGGACTGGATGCAACTTATGCATTGTCACATGTTCGTGTTCCATCGACAGAGATTGTGAGGTTTACCTCAGTTATTCAGCCGACGAAAGGGGAGAGCAAACTTAAGGATGTGCAGCCAATATGGCCACTCAATCGCAACCCGTCTGTAACCGGTTTGCGCATTGTTCCTGCCGAGAAAGTACCTTCGCCTATACGTGAACACTTGTATTTTTCTTCTGATAGGGCAGGGGAAACTGTGACTTTCGATACCGATCTGTTTTTTTCGGGTGAAGAAGGCTTTTTGGGGCTGGACGCTTCCGGGAAAGTAATAGCGGCTTCGCTCACCGGTCAGGGAAGTATTGGAAAAGGGAGTTTCAGTTTTGAGTTGCATCCGTTGTTTTCACAACCGCTGAAAATACTCGAAGTGAAAAGCCAGCCATTGCGTATTCTGGTAGATGCTCCCGAGAACCAATCCAGACACCTGGCTGGGAATATAGTACGCCTGAATAAGTCTTCACTTGCGCGGCCTTTTGTATTAAGGGTAATTAAGAGTGAAAGCGCCGGACAGAAAAGCTGGCTCACATTGGATGCTTCCTCCAATGTGCATGCTATCGGAGTGGTAAAAAATTATGAACAAAAGGACCACACGCTCGCTACCGGTTCTCCATTTCCCCGGACGAGACCCTATCAGTTTAATTACGACGATGAGACAGGCATGCCGGAGGGATCTGCTGCACGGGTTGACTATAATGGCGGCTACAATGGTTTCTGGCTGGTTACGGCTGACAATGAAGGCAAGGAGCACTACACGGAGATCAAAAATATGACAGAAAAACGGACGAAAATCTTGTTGAGTGATCCGGGATCAGGTTCTTTTTTTGAAGGACAGGCATTTGAAATTCGATTGCTTGCTCCGGGAGATCAGTTGGAAGTACCCGTCTGGGCAGAGGCCGGACGCGGACCGAACGGGAAATGGAGCGTCAAGGGTCCAGCCAGGACTTCTATCAAAGAATAGGCATTTTTGTAGCAGGGGATCACTTGGTACAAAGCGTCCCGCAAGGTTCAAAACTACTATGTACCTGACTCAGGCGACCGGCACGGGTTACCTGAGCAACATGGTTTCAAACAAGTTCCTGCGACTGTCTTCCTATCAGCAAGTTGGGCTTTTGGGCGTGACCTGGCGGTTTATACAGGCTATCTTGCAATCAGGACTTTTACCCCTTTGTCTTCTATAGCCCGTACCACGTCGACAGGTACATTTTCATCCGTAATAATATATTGAACCTGCTCCAGGTCACATATTTTTCCGATCCCTCTTTTTCCGAATTTCGTGTAATCTGCCAATATGGCAATATTTTGAGCAGTCTCTATCATTTTTTTATTCAGGCCGGCTTCAGTAAGGTTACTGATGGAAAGTCCGAAATTAAGGTCTATACCATCCACACCGATAAACAAAATGCTGCAGGAAATGTTATCCAATATGTATTCAGCATAGGAGCCTGCCACAGAAGAAGAGTTCTGACGAATAAGCCCGCCGAGTTGGAGCACTTCCACATTGGGTTTGTTCGATAATTCCATAGCTACCTTGATAGCGGGGGTAATTACAGTGAGGGGGTGGGTTGGGTAGAGACACTTCGCCAATTCAAAAGCTGTCGTGCCGGAACCGATCATAATAGAATCGTTCTGACGGATAAGCTGGAGCGCGGCTTTTGCGATGCGCTGCTTCTCCTCGGCATTCAGAAAGGCCTTCTCATTGATCGGGCGCTCTACTGCGTAAGGGTTAGTAGTCGAAGCACCACCATGCGTTCGGAAAAGGAGGTTCTTGTCTTCAAGAAGTTTCAAATCTTTCCGGATAGTAAC
>CAZAVR010000643.1:0-2516 GCA_964488435.1 uncultured Cytophagales bacterium
AATTTGACAAATCAGCAAAAAAGGGTATTAGAAGATTAAAATCCCTGATTTTTTTAAGTCATAAAAAACGTCTTGGACACGTGTGCAGCAGATCTTTTTCTTCTTAATTTTTTTAATGATGACCAGGCAAAGCATTACCTTGACCAAGCCTAACGATGAATGGCTAAAAGCCCGGATTGAAAGCGAAGAATACACGAGTAAAAGCGAAATCGTAAACGATCTGATCCGAAGGGCCCGGGAAAAGGAACAGGAAAAAAATGAATGGATACGACCAAACTCATCAAAGCAGAGGAAAGCGGATTCACGGATATGACCCGTGAGGAGATCCTGTCGGTTTCCAAAGCGGAGTTGCGTCGCCATGGGAAAATATAAGCTCTGAAAGGCAGCACGAAATGCAAAATAAGTGCAGGAAGTTGACCAACCACATATAATACTATTCAGATCTCTTTTCAAAGGACGGGAAGATGTGTTTGCCATACGTTGGGACAAGGGAAGCAAAAGCGGCTATATGCCTGCATATTCCTACGACCGCTTCCGATATCGTGCGCATAAGATGAAAGGAGGCACGCTTAAGGATTTTGCGGACAAGCATCTTACCTCTCTGTCTGATGAGCAGTTTGTGCAGCATATTAAAGGGAAGCAACACATCGGGCTATATCCGCTGTTACCGGACAACACTTCCTGGTTTATTGCGGCAGATTTTGATAAAGGAGAATGGCTTTCCTCGGCGCGCAGGTTTCTCAGAATTTGCGCTGATAAGGGGATTCCAGCTTATCTGGAGCGATCCAGATCCGGGAACGGAGGACATGTCTGGATATTTTTTGAAGGCCCGTATCCTGCTTATAAAAGCCGGAAAATCGTCATGTCATTGCTTGTGGAGTCCGGAGCCGTTTCGGCTTATGACAAGAATACCGGCTTTGACCGCTTGTTTCCTAACCAGGACCGGCATTCAGGACAAGGCTTTGGAAACCTGATCGCATTGCCCTTGAACGGGTTGCGTCTGAAGGAGCAGAATAGCTGCTTCCTGGATCCGGCTACGGCAGTTCCTTATCCTGATCAGTGGTTGTTTCTAGGTCAGATAGAACGTACCAGCCAGCTTATTCTGGATCAGCTGTATAGTAATCAGAACATGGGAAACCGGAAGGATGTTGCTTCGGAGGAAAGTGTCAGCATTAGGCTATCCGAATATATACGTTTACAAAGAGTCAGTATTCCGCCAATCCTCTTCGATTTCATTAAAAACGAGGTCAATTTTTTGAACCAGGATTTTTTAATCAAAAAGAAAGCGGGACGAAATACGTTTGGCACGGAGCGTTATTTCCAGCTCATTCAGGATGAAGGCGACTACCTGTTTCTGCCGAGGGGTTTTATCGGTAGCCTGATCCGATTCTGCCGCGAGCAAAGTATACCTTATACATTTCACGATGAAAGAAAAAACTTGACGATTGTACGGTTTTCGTTTCAGGCAAGTTTGCGGCCCTACCAGGAAGAAAGTGTAGAAGCTACGCGGAAAAAGGAAATGGGCGTGATCGTGGCCCCTCCCGGTTCCGGTAAGACCGTGATCGCCTTGAAGATCATCGCTGAAAAGCAGCAGCCTGCTTTGATCATCGTTCATCGACAGGATCTGGCCCGTCAATGGTCGGAAAGAATCGAGGCCTTTTTGGGAATTCCTTTAAAAGACATTGGAAAAATAGGCAAGGGAAAAGCAAACCCGGGGAAGCAGGTTACGGTAGCAACGATACAAAGTCTGGCCAAATTGGAGATACCGGAGCTATACGGCACTTTTGGGCTAGTCATCGTAGACGAATGCCATCACATCCCGGCAGACACATTCCGAAACACAGTAGCCAGATTTAATTCCCGGTATCTGTACGGTTTGACTGCGACGCCTTTTCGGAAATACAACGACGGGAAATTGATATTTATTCACCTGGGTGAGCTGATTGCAAAAGTTCGTATGGATGCTTTGCCTGGAACAAATCATCCGACTATTGTTATTCGAAATACACAACTGGAAGTACCGTTTGAGCCGAAGACAGATCGCTTTGAAACACTTTCGAAAATATTGGTTCATGACTCTGAGCGGAATAAGTTGATCGTAAAGGACATACTGGAAGAGATCGGTAGTGGAAGAAAGGCAGTAGTACTAACAGAGCGAAAAGAGCACATAGAAAGCCTGGAACAGCTATTGAAACGTTCCTGTGAAATTGTTAAGCTTAGTGGTGAAGACTCAGAAAGTAGCCGACAGGCGAAATGGAAACTTTTGAAAGATGGAAACTACCAGGTGCTGATCACGACGGGCCAGCTATTTGGAGAAGGAACGGATCTACAGAATGCGAACTGCCTGTTTCTGGTCTATCCTTTTTCGTTCGAAGGCAAGCTGGTGCAGTATATAGGTAGGGTGCAGCGATCGGAAGTTTCCCCGACTATTTACGATTACAGGGATATCAGGATCGGGTACCTGAACAGGATGTTCCTGAAGCGAAATGTTTACTACCGTAAACTCGAAAAGCAGC
>CAZAVR010000644.1:0-2516 GCA_964488435.1 uncultured Cytophagales bacterium
GTAATGGCATCCGCCCGGCTGATGAGCCAGAGGATCAAGCAGCCAGACCTTCATGGCTTTGTATCCCTCATTGAGCAGCTCTTTCGCATAGGCGACCGGACGATGGATACTGGCCCAGTTGTCTTCCAACGGCCCATCGAATCCAGAACTGCCATGACCAGGCCACAACAACGATTTGCTGGTATCCTGATCCCATGAGGTAGGAATTCCATAGCTTGTTCCACCGGCACTGTTGTAAGTCGGTACTTTCCCCCGGGTCCGGCCGCCCAGCAACTGCCAGACGGGTAAACCAGAGGTTTGTCCCAGAATATCCCACAGACAAAGATCCAATGCAGACAAGGCCCTTATTTCGGCACCACGCCCGCCGAAGTTGATGAACCGCTCGTAAAAAAAGCGCCAGTGCTTTTCTATGTCCAGTGCATTTGCCCCCAGGAGCTTGTCGGCCATCCAGTCGTGAAGCATAGCGGCAACGGCCTGTGGCGCATAATACGTTTCTCCGTTTCCGATTAATCCCTCTTTTGTATGTAGCCTCATCAATAGCAGATGAGACTGACATACGGTTTCAATTTTGGTAATTTCCATGAAAGATATAAGGTCTGATATTTATTAACCCATGTACCATCCGCCGTTCACGTGTAGTTCGTGTCCGGTAATGAAACGACTCTGCGGTGACACCAGAAACCAAACGGCATTGGCGATATCTTCGGCGGTGGCGCGGAATTTCAGCGACTGTTTTTCAAGAATCACCCGGTCCAGTTCTTCACGGCTGTCCTCCCAGAACTTCCTTTCCATAGCGGTTGGAATAGCCCCGGGGCTCACAGCGTTCACCCGGATATTGAACGGCCCCATTTCCCTGGCCAATGACCGGGTCAGCCCCAGAAGAGCGCCCTTAGACATGGCATAAGGCACCCGGTTCTCCCAATTTCCACTGAGGATAATGCTCATATTATTAACCACCTCTCCGCCACCCAATGCTATCATGCCCGGCATCAGTGCCTGGCACAACACGAATGCGGCATCCGCATTCACCCTTTGAGTGAGCATAAATGCTTCCAGCGTGACCTCCGAAACAGGTCCAAGGGTGTCGACCCCGGCATTGTTAATGAGCACCCTGAAGTTACCATAATCACTTATCCACCTGGAGGCCTCGGCTTTCAAAGCAGGCAGATCAGATAAATCTCCCTTTAAAAACACAGCGCATCCTTCGCCGTATTGGTCAGCAAGCTGACTTACAATTTGCTGTCCGTTGGCATTTGGAAGATCATGCAGAAATACCCTGTACCCTTCTTCGATCAATCTTTGAGCTACGGCGGTCCCGATTCCCCCTGCTCCGCCCGTAATCAGAGCATTCACGCGGCTAGTTTTATTTTGTTCCATTCGGCAAGTTATCTCCAACCTTCTTCAGGTTCGTTTCTGTAACATTTCGCATTTGGCTTTTATCCATCTGGTAGAACACCAGGTCCTTGTCCTTTCCGGCATACATGGTGTTCATAAAGTGACAATCAGCAACAGGTGCTTCAATGGCAAAAGGGGAGTGTCCTGTAGACATCACATTCATTACGTAAATATTGTTGATCTTCCCCGGCTGAGACATGGCTCCGTACCCTTTGCCTCCGATAAGGACGGCATTGTGCCTGCCGCCTTGCCCGACATGCTCCCTGGCTACCAGGCCTCTGATATACACATGATGGATGCTCGCACTGTCGCTGGCCCTGATGGCAATACTGCGACAAATCGATTCGCTGTTGATATTGGTAATGAAAATTTGTTCGGTATCATCCTCAGGACCGTGCCAGCGGCTCGCCGTCACCATCGTAGAATTAATGTTCCCGTTTTCATGATGTGTGGCACCACGGACATCCAAACTGGACAACGCAATGAAATCATCTCCTGTAAAGCCGGATATATTGTTGATTTTGAAATTTTTGCAACCCTGTCTCAGATCGATGCCGTCTTTGTTAAAAACCTTTACTTTCCGATTTCCGATCATCATCTCTTCCGGGTTGAAGATATTGATATCGGACAATTCTACATTCCGTGCTCTCTCAAAACTAATTGCCCAGGCATGCGAATTGCTTATTTTTACATTTTTTAAGGTGAAATTTTCCACCTGAGCAATAAGAATCATAATGTTCCTCCAATCTCCCGTTTGCTTTTCGGAAGGCTTTGTGGCATCTGTTCCGTAGCTAACTCTCCAGTTACCGCTTTTCTTTCTCTCTCCATCAGGATCAAGGGTAAGCTTACGCGCACCGTCACCCGTAGACCGAGGATTATCCGCACCTTTCAAGGTAACGTTTCCTACTCCGATGATATGTATATTCCTGTTCCAGGCCGGTGACCTTATTCCAATTCCCACATTATCACTTCTGAACATGTTGTCTCGGGATTTATCCGATAATTGTATCGTACAGTTATCAAGCATGACCGTAATGTCGCTCGGCAATAAAATGGCTCGATCTATTTTCCATATTCCGGATCCATTAGAATTGACTGCAGGTATGACTACCACCTTACCC
>CAZAVR010000645.1:0-2507 GCA_964488435.1 uncultured Cytophagales bacterium
TGACACCCGGATTTCCTGACACCGCGTTAAAGGCATCCGTGTAGTGGATGAAGGGGTTCATGCTGGTGTAAACAGGTCTCATAATGCTTTTTCGATACGAAAGGGTTAATTGGTGCGCACCCAAACGGCTTGTCAGAGAGGCTGACGGGAAAAAGTAGCCGTATCTGCGGCGGATAACCTGGTGTTCGTCGTCAAAGCCTTTTGTATACTCATAACGTATACCTGCATTCAGGTCCAATTTCCTGGACGGTTTACGAACGGTTAAATAGGCAGCTTGCACGTTTTCGAGATACCTGAAGGCGTTGCTGAAACCCGGCCTGGTATTTTGTTCAAATCGAAGTAAAGAATCCAACGTGATCTCATTAGCGTTAGCTACATAGCTGCTCTTTAATCCGGATTCCAGCGTAGCAAACGGCATTTTTTTGATCCAGTCAATCTTCACGGCGTAGATGTCGGTCGACCGAAATTGATACTGGTTTGCATTTGATTTGACCTCGCCATTCGGGTTCCGGGTGTAGATATTGCTTAGTAAATCCCATTGACGGGTTTCATTTCTATAATAGTCCGCGTCCATCATCAGGGCGGAACCAAGTGTGTCCATTGTCCAGCTATAGAACAGGTGAAAAGCGCTGCGCCGGGCTTGTGCCTGTTTGTAGTGCTGCAAGCGAACCGAATGAGGGACAGCCGAACTGATTTCAGTAAATTCGCCATCTATTTGTGACCGGTCGCTTCCCCGCATCAGTCTTCCATCCACGCCGGCAACCTGATTGGGTGTAAGCTGATAGCTGACTCCCCACATGCCTGTCAAATCCGTCGGCCGGGAAAAATCATTGTTTTCCTGGTGGGAACGAGTATCGGCGGACAGCCGGTCGTTTTTCTCAATTTTGTATGTGGGGCTATGGTCAAAACTTAATTGTCCATAACCTTGCCATTTTCCCCAACGCCCTGTGGCCATCGTGGTCAGTCCGGTTCGTGTTCTTTTCAGAGGAGTGATCGATAGCGTGGTATTCACTGAAAGGCCGTCTTCAATGCGCTTCCGCAGATGAATATCTATCACACCACCTGAGCCGGCCGCATCGTAGGAGGCAGGCGGGGTAGGCAGGAAGTCAATAGTGCTGATGTCGCTTGCGGGCAGGCTTTTAAGGTAACTAAGCAGTGCGCTGCCTGTCAGATAGCTCTGTTTTCCATTGATGTAAACCAGAACGCCGGCTTTGCCATGTAAGCTCAAGGCTCCCTCCCGATCCAGTTTTACACCCGGGATACGTTCTAACAGATCCATCCCCTGATCTCCCCGTGTGTTCATGGCTTTCACATCAACCCGAAACCGATCCGATTCGTAGTAGATGACCGGCTTTTTCGCCCGAATAATGACCTCCTCTAAAGTATGCGTGCTTTTTGTCAAACTTAGCCGGCCCAGATCGACTTGTTCTGCCTGGCAAACAATGGAATCTATGAGAAGCGATTGAAAGCCTATATGCGAAAGGGTAAGTCGGTATATTCCTTTTTTTAAATCGTCAAAAGTGAACTGTCCGTCACTTTGGGAAGTAGCGTACAGGATCAACGCAGGGGATGCGTATGATGTTAAAACTACATGAACATCCTTTAATAACTCCTGATCATTTTGACTTGTGACCTGACCAGTGAGCAGAAGGGGCTGCCCCCAGGCAATGTTAGCGGATAAAAAGGCCATACAGGCGAGGCAGGACGATATGACCGGATACTTGTGCTTCATAAAACAGATTTTGTTCGGGGCAAAGATTCGCACCTGTCCTGATAAGCACTAATTTATTATCTCAATGCCCTTGATGCCTATGTTAAAGCAGGGCATTTGGCGTTGGCATAAAAGGTGAAGCGATTCACATAATATTTTGTCGGAAGGCGGATTTAGCGGTAATTTTGAGTAATGAAAAAAAGTCAGCTACCCTTAACACTTGTGCTGATCTGGTTCGGGTCAATGCTTTATTTATTGCTGGGGGCCATTGTCTTTAATAGGGTTTCCATGCAAAGTATTTTGCTCATTGTCAGCTCGCAAGTGCTTCAAATGGGCGTTATTTTGCCTTGCGCGCTGGTTGTATTTCCCAAGTTCTGGAAGCGAAACAAACTGCCGCACCTCACCTTTTCCATTTGTGCCCTGCTACTGGGATTTGTTCTGACGCGATATTTGCTCGAAGAAGTCTTTTTTGTGCGCTGGTTTGGCCTGGCCGAGACAGCAGGAATAACTCTGTCCTTTTTCATATACGAGAATATTTATTATTCCTTTCCGGGGGTGTTTATTGGTTTTATTATTTTTCTACTCACCAAATCCTATGCAACAGAATCAAAAAACCAGGAGCTGACCGAGCAGCTTAGGTTAGCGGAACTCTCCTTATTAAAATTGCAGCTCAATCCACATTTTCTATACAACACGCTCAACTACATCTACGTCATGGCCTTGCCGATACCTGGTCCACTTGCCGCGGCAGTCATGAAACTTTCCAAGACCTTACAGTATACGTTGGCTAAAAACC
>CAZAVR010000646.1:0-2503 GCA_964488435.1 uncultured Cytophagales bacterium
GTTTTACGATGGCTCAGTCCGGAGGGTCAGGTGTTCATACATTGACAGTTGACGAAATCCCGTCGCATACTCACTATGTCAGAGTAAGTAGTAGGGTGGGAGACTCCGGGATTCCTAAAGATCTTTTCCTTGCTAATTCCGGGCCGGTAAACCTGTATACAAAGTCGACAAATATGCCGACAACTTTGGACAGCAACTTTTTAGCAACTACCGGAGGGAGCCAGGCACATGCCAACACGCAGCCGTATCTGGTTTTGAACTTCTGTATTGCACTTACGGGACTGTACCCCACTTAAAGCCAGAATATGATGAGTAATTCTTATATAGGGGAGATTCGAATTTTTGCAGGCAATTTTGCCCCCGTAGGATGGCATATCTGCAATGGTGATGAACTCAGTATCGGGGAACACCCGCTGCTTTTTGATCTGATCCGAACCACCTACGGCGGTGACGGTGTGGAAACGTTTTGTGTACCCGATATGAGAGGGAGAATTCCTGTTCATCAGGGCCCATTGGGTGAAGGAACATTTTTGCTTGGCGAGAAAGCAGGGGTTGAACGTGTTACTCTAAGTCTCGATCAAATGCCGGCGCATACCCATCGTCTTTCGGGATCAAAGTCTGTGGCCGATCAGGCTGACCCTTCAGACGCATTACTGGCCCTTTCGTCGCAGGTCTCGGTTTTTATGGGTGACCAGCCCGGAAACCAAAATAACATGAATATACAAACGCTTTCAGGGGAGGGCATTAGCGGATCGCATAGCAATATGCAACCCTTTTTATGCCTGAATTTCATTATATCACTTTATGGCTCGTGGCCAAATGAAAACTAACAGATGATATGGCGGAGCCATTTGTAGCTGAAATAAGAATAATGCCCTTTGATTTTGCGCCGAGGGGGTGGGCCTTCTGCTCGGGGGATGTGATGGCCATAGATCAGCATACAACACTTTTTACATTGCTGGGAACTACCTATGGCGGTGACGGAGAAACAACATTCGCTCTTCCCAATCTGAACGGCAAATCGCCGCTCGGCGAAGGCGTGGGGATTGACCTGTCTGTGCGTGAACTCGGAGGATCGGGAGGAGAGTCGTCTGTGACATTGGTAAAGTCCGAAATGCCTTTCCATATACACGTCGTTCAAAGCCACGGCGAGCCGGGCGATTTGAGATCACCGCAGGGTAACTCGCTGGCGGTTTCAACTGATGCCCATGTATACGGTAGGACCGCCGACGCGTTGTTGGATACTAGCTCCGTTAAGAACGAAGGGGGTGGAATGGCGCATAACAACATGCAGCCCTATCTCACGCTGAGTTTCTGTATTGCCTTGCTGGGTGTGGTCCCCGAACGGCCGTAGAGATGTATTTGAGTTATCCCGGATTATCGGCACAGCCCATTACGATGCAGGATAGGGCGGACTTACTGGAGATTTATGCTGACACGCGGAAGGAAGAGTTGGCGCAACTTGTCTATTGGACGCCCGAAATGAAGACGGTGTTTTTGGAGCAACAGTTTTCGGCGCAGCATACATTTTATCAGGAGAATTATCCTGGTGCCTTTTTTGGGTTGTTAAAGATCAGGCAGAGCGTTGTGGGGAGGCTGTATTTATGGGAAAACGCCGACAGGCACGAATTCAGGATTATTGATATCGCCGTGCTGTCCGATTGGCGCAACCGTGGTATTGGTACAAGTGTGTTTCGGGACGTCATGGGACGGGCAGGTGAGCAAAATTATGTAGTCACTATCCATGTCGAGGTCTTTAACCGGGCGAGGAAACTATACGAGCGACTTGGTTTTAAACAAGTCGGAGAAACTGACGGAGTTTATATCTTAATGAAATGGACAGCATTGCCTTAAATACAATCACCGAAAAGGATTTCAGTCCTTTGGTTGGTAGCCGGATTAAAGTCCGGTTTTCAGAGACAGCCGCGGAAGAACTTACGTTGACTCAGGTGGATTTAACAGGGCAGTATTCTCCTGTAAATCGGGCTCCTTTTACCTTATTACTGACAAGCGATGACAGAAGTAAGTATTACCCACAGAAAATTTACGTGCTTGAACATCCCGTAATAGGGGATATACCTTTGTTTATGGTGCCTCTCGGGCCAGACACGTCGGGGATGCGGTATCAAATTGTTATGTCCTAATTTAACACCCCGTCCACAGGATGAAAAATCTCTACAATATTCTCATTCTTTTTGCTTTGGCAGGCATTGTCGCTCCGGCGGGTTGGGAGGAAAGCGGACAAAATGGAATAAGAAATATTAAGAAGGCGGGCGAAGACAAGAAGACAGTGGTCGGTGAACATAGGCTTGAACCCATTCCGACAACAAAGAAATCAGCTTCTTTTCGTTTGTTGGCTCCCGTTTTGCTGGCTTCCAATTCTTATACACTTACCAATGATGTGGGGTTGTCAGGGCCTTCAGCAGGGGATGAAGTGGAATACACCATTGAGATTACCAACAATGGTTCCACTGAAAACAACCTGGTATTCAACGATGTGCTG
>CAZAVR010000647.1:0-2499 GCA_964488435.1 uncultured Cytophagales bacterium
CAGGGAGGTCTTCGAGCGGTACCTCGGCACGGAAAAGAGGATTGGCTTTCAGTAAAAATTCACGGGGCCTATCATGGATCGTAGCATTCAAAACCCGATTTGGGCCGCCCAGCCAACTGTAATCAGGGAAGATGACGGTTCCTGGAAAATGTGGTACATCTCCGGTCAGAAGTGCGAATACATCCACGGATACCCGGAACCTTATTACAGATGTCAGTCCGCCACATCTGCGGATGGTATTCACTGGAAAATCAACGATGTACCCACCCTTGACTTCGATGATTTCCTTCATGCTGTGGGCAGGCCCAGTGTTTTCAAAGAAAACGGGATATACAAAATGTATTATTCATACCGGCATACGCTCGACTACCGCACCAATCGCGACCAAAGCTACCGTCTCGGCTACGCTGAATCTTCAGATGGCATTCATTGGGAAAGAAAAGACAATGAAGTAGGCATAGCCAAATCTGAAAACCCGGAAGACTTCGACTACCAAATGATCAACTATGCCCACTGCTATTCGCATAAGGGGAAAAAGTATTTACTTTACAATGGCAATGGATTCGGTGCCGCCGGGTTCGCGTATGCGGTTTGGGAGGATTGACCTGAGACAAGTTATAGGTTTTTCTGATGATGGTCATTTCCCCAACAGATCCAAAGTGGTAACTAGCAGAGGATTTTAACTAAATATGAAACAAAATGTCTGCACTACAGGAACAATTCAATAAAGACGGGTTTGTTATTTTTCGTAACGCACTGGACGTCAATACGATTAATGACATTTATAACGAAGCACGCCAGATCTTCTCAAAACAAATCCTACGGGTTACCGGGAAAAAAGTTGACCCCGATAATCGGGATGAATTCGAAAATGCCATGTTCGAGTTCTTCAACAAAGATGTGGAAGCTTTTATCAACACCGGAAAAACAGTCCAGCACACGCTAAGCCTCCACAGGTTAGGCGTGGACGAGCATATAATCAACTTTGTCCGCCAGGTGGGTATCACCAATCCGGTTATCGGCGCCAGGCCTGCCATGCAATTCAACAGTCGTTTTCTCTCTAAAGACGGCAGCAAGCATTGGAAGCTGGATGCACATCAGGACTGGCGAACCGGACAGGGGTCGCTTGACAGTACCGTGGTATGGTTTCCGCTTGTTCCTGCAGGAAGCGAATTAGGCGCGCTGCAAATTATCCCCGGAAGCCATCTGAGCGGGCTCATGGCATCCAGCGCTTCAGGCTACCAGGGAGGGATTACCGCCGAATTGAACCCGGAAAGCTTCGTTCAAACGGAATTTGAAGTGGGTGATCTGCTTGTTTTCTCTGCTTTCCTTATTCACCAATCGGGAAATAATACAACCAATAATATCAGATGGTCCGTACAATTACGTTACAATAATCTTGATGAGCCCACATTTATAGAACGTGGCTATCCTATGGCCTACATTTACAAACCTGAGGCTGAACTCGTAACACCCAATTTCCCGACTATAGCGCAGCTACAGCGTGTTTATAAGCAAAGTACCGTCTGAGAAATGTCCGAACTACCTAAAGTTAGTATACCCATTATCACCTATAACCAGGTAAAATTTATCGGGGAAGCGATTGAAAGCGTCCTTGCCCAGAAAACGGATTTTAAATATGAAATTCTTGTAGGAGACGACTTTTCAACCGACGGAACAAGAGAAGTTATTCAAGAGTATGCTGACAAATATCCCGACAAAGTCAGGGCAGTATTGCACCCCAGAAACATGGGAAAAAATGGTCTTTTGAATACATTGGAAACTTATAAGCTGGCTCGCGGAAAATACATTGCCAGCATGGACGGTGACGATTACTGGACATCTGTACATAAAATTCAAAAACAGGCAGATTTCCTTGATCAACACGATGATTTTACCATTTGCTATCACAATGCATTGATCACCTACCAGGACGGAAGCCCTTCCGAGCATCTGAATCCGGAGGATCAGCCTGAGGAATCGCGGCTGGAAGACCTGATAGGTGAGGACGAAATCTGGTTTATGGCTACTTCAAGCGTGATGTTCAGAAATAATGTAATCAGTAAATATCCCGATTGGTTCTATGAATCCTCAAGCGGGGATATTCCGAGATATGTGCTCCTGGCCATGCACGGAAAAATAGGATATATTCCTGAGCTGATGTCAGTCTACCGAAAAAACAGCAATGGATCAAGTTTCATGGACAACTACAAAGACGCAGGCTTTTTGAATAACCGTATAGGCATGTACAGCGGCATTAACAAGGAGCTGGGATACAGGTTCGACAAAACCCTGAAAAAAAATATTTCGAGATATCTCAAAATGTTGCTCGAATCGCATCAATATCGCAAAGGCTCTTATTACAACAGGGTGCCTGTGGCGGCCAGGTACCTTTTGTATGCCAAACCTGAATGGCCGGAAACAAAGGAAATACTTAAAGAATATATAATACCTCCGGCGATGATGCGCTTGTATAGTTCCATTGCGCTTCTCCCTTAT
>CAZAVR010000648.1:0-2478 GCA_964488435.1 uncultured Cytophagales bacterium
AAACAGGCAGCAAATGCCGTACTGTTCCGGTCGTTTTGCGCTTTCACAAGGGCTGGTTACCCCGAAAAAACCAATTATTTGTAGTTTCATGTAATACTTGTTACATTTGTTTACATGGAGGCAGGAAATCTAAAGACTGTTCAGAACTTCAGTAGAGCGTACGGATATTCAACAGTTCATATTTATCGCCTCATCAAGAACGGCATATTAAAGTCCTTTGTGATTGATGGAGTGATTTTCGTGGACACCAGCAGCGTACCGACTGATTTCAAAAAGAAAGTTTAAATTTTTTACCTCGAAATGTAACATGTATTACATATTACATTTGAAAATCAAAAAACACCCCTGTACAGTCTGGACAACTTTCTCAGGGGTGTATATCTCACCGGGCTTTCGCCCATAAAACATACCAATTTATGAAAAATATCCATGAGTTACAACCCACCGCCTGCATCTTGCAGGACCCATTGCTGGCACATCATGTTACACGGCTGGTGCATACGCTGGACGGCTTTTACCAGTCGGGCCATTTCTCCGGCCCGGCCAGAAGCCTACACGAAGCTACCTCCTGTGTGGCAGAGGCCGTACGCTCCGGCGAACTAAACAAAGCACCGGGCATCGCCCTGATCGTCAACCTGGCTGAAATGCAGGTATTCATTTGCGAAGTATTGGAACACTACCAGGCGATAAAGGGGTTGGCACCCGAGTTGGCGAGGAGGTGAGTAGTAAAAAAAGGCTTCATTTAAATAAGGGTATCACGCTGATATGTAGACCTGATACATTGGGGAGTTGGTGGCGTTGTTACACGGAGGTCTGTGGAGGAACACAGACCAAGGAAGAGGCCCTAATGAGAAATATACGAAATTTTTCTGAGACTAACAAGGAAAACCCTTTTAAATAGATATCACTTTCATTCGACCGTTTTTATTACATTTATCAGAATCAGAAATGTAGCATGGAAGATCAAATAGAAATTTACAGAAGCAATGACGGTGAAACTCAGGTCGAAGTAAAATTTGAGCAAGACACGGTTTGGTTAAGCCAAAAGCAAATGTCCGACTTGTTTGACAAGGACAGCGATACCATCGGATTGCACTTAAAGAATATATTTAACGAAGAAGAGCTGGAAGAAGCTTCAACTACCGAGGATTTCTCGGTAGTTCAGCAGGAAGGTAAACGTCAAGTTAAAAGAACAATCAAGTTCTATAATCTTGATGCTGTCATATCAGTCGGTTACCGGGTAAACTCAAAACGTGGTACTCAGTTCCGTCAGTGGGCAACCCAACGGTTGAAGGAATATCTAATACAAGGCTACTCCATCAACGAAAAGCGACTAGCCCAAAAGCAGCAGCAGGTTCAAACCTTGAAGGACGGAATTCGCATACTGAGCAGAGCCATCGAAACGAAGATTGAAGATACTGATATCGCCTGGCTTGACCAATTTGCAAAAGGACTGGAACTTTTAGACGATTATGATCATGAGAATCTTGATCAGAAGGGCAGAAACACGCATCCCGCCAGATACCCGGAATTACCAGACTACCAAAATGTTATCGAAGCCATGCGCCGCGATTTCGAATCTTCTGTGTTCGGAAAAGAAAAAGATGATAGTTTCCTAAGCTCCATTGCACAGATTAGCAAGGGCTTCGGCGATTTCGACTTTTATCCGTCCATTGAGGAAAAGGCAGCCACCCTTCTTTATCTGATAGTCAAGAATCATTCGTTTGTGGATGGCAATAAACGAATCGCTGCCGCATGTTTTTTGCTTTTCCTGGAGATGAATGACTTGCTGAAATCAAAGGACGAAAATCTGCTTATCAGCAACGAAGCGCTGGCCAGTTTGACGCTTTTTGCTGCCGCCAGCAAGCCAGAGGAAATGGAAACGGTGAAGAAACTAATCGTTAGTGTGCTGAATCGGAACCAGTAGGATCTGCATTTACTACAACCCCATACTCTTCTCAATAAGCCCCCTCAAACGTTGCTCGTGCGCATCGCCCCATTGGCCGATGGCGCCGATAACGGGTATCAGGGATTTTTCTCTGTAGTTCGCTCGGACGTTGAAATCCTTAGCTGATAAACCACAAAAGCCGCATTTTCCATTTTCCGTAAAGCACTTCGCCGATCAGGTCAAGCCCGCAGTTAAGGTCGGGCAGCGTCTTTCTTTCATACATGGTGCAAATTTAACCATAGACATTCTGCCGTTCAATAGGGATAAATTTATCCCCATCTGATTCGTAAATCCGTACTTGCCGGCGGGTGACGTACTCCCGAAATTTGCCCTGAACAAATCAAAAAATTCATGGACTTTAATTTTGAAAACGAATTGGCAGGCAAAATAGCCCTGGTCACCGGGGGAAGTAAAGGGGCCGGTAAGGCCATCGCTGACCGCCTTTTAAAAGCTGGTGCAAACGTCATCATCACGGCAAGAAACACGCCTGAAAACAAAAGCACCGGTATCCATTTTATAGCGGCAGATTT
>CAZAVR010000649.1:0-2468 GCA_964488435.1 uncultured Cytophagales bacterium
GACGCAAGATGGGAAAAAGAAAATAAAATGTGTTACGTGATTGCTCGTTCTTCAGCCGATATCCCTGCGTATAAAACCGGGACCCGAAGCCATGCGGTAGGCTCGACCAAAGTAAATGTCAATAATCTTACTGTTGCTCAGTTTATCTCCCGCCTGGAAGATGCTCTAGATTATTATGATTCTTCATCCTATCCTATTGTGGATGAAACCGGATACAATGGCCTTCTTGGTCGCATTGTGTTTGAAGGCAATATCGAAAACCCAGAGGAACTCAGCAAAAAGCTCGAACCCTTCGGTTTAAAAATAACCCGGGAGATGAGATCAATCGATGTTTTGCAGTTGAGGGAAACGGAGGAGTCTTCGCACTGACCTATATGACAAAGCCGGTATCGTACCAACATTCTATCGTATATCACCCAAAGATGTCCTCTATAAAAATACATTGAACTCAACTTTCTTCGTAAAGGGTTGGGTAGCTGAAGGCTGTACCGGTATTGACCAGTCAAAAGATAGTACACGTCTACGACATCGTAAGTTTCAAACCGTTCAGTACTCTCATTACCCGCCCTTGCTTTCGAATAAATAAAAATCGAAGAATCGCCTGTAATCATGAATTTATTCACCACAAAAGGGTGAGCGGCGAGTGTTTTGATCTTGTTATAACTGGCTACTTTCACAGGAGCGTAGCTGTTGTTGTCAATGGTAGATGCACGGTACATCACATTCAACAAGGAATCCATGCAGATAAACTGATTGCGGTAATAGTAGGCATACAGCACTTTCCCATGCTCCGCATCAAACCGGAGCATCCCGTCTACACAAAACCGCCCATCCACTTTTCTTTCCAATACGTTGGTATCAGGAAAAACCAAAGACTGCCCGGAGATATACCTGGCCAAATGGTAATATCCGTCTGTGCCCGCAGTTCGGACAACTAGACTTCCACCGTTACCTGCAGGAACAAAATCCGCCGGCAGGTAGCCTATCTTAATAGCAAGCAGATCCGCTCTTTCCTCAAAATTTCCTCGCAGCATCGTTCTCTCCGCGCGGTTCAACAAGGTATAATGACCTGATCCAACAGATAATTTCGAATCAAGCGACCAGGTTTTAACCGCACCTTTTCCAATCCGCAGATGGACCGTATCCTGTAGTGCGTGCCCTATACGCAAAACATGCAGAGGAGCGGTCATGTTACCAAGGTAAATATCTCGCTGATAGGCTCCGGCAAAATAGTAGGAATTAAAACCAAGGTTAAGGGTATCCACAGCTTCCGCATACTTTTCTTCGAAAATGCGCGCAAATGCTCCGGCAGGACGATCCCGAGTAAACCTTTCGAAAAAGGAAAGAAAGAAAACGACCATTGTTGAACTTACCACTATCAATAACAATATCGCTCGTTTCCCGATTCGTCGTCTATGAATTTGCTTCTTCATTTCATTTTAAATTGAAAACCAGGAGCTGCCTGATAACTCCGGCGGCTAACTTTAAGAAGATATCGAGGCCTCACTATTGAACTACGCGCCCCCTGTTTCTTATCACGCAGCTCCTTTTTCGTTTACAAACGCCTTCTCAGTATTTGGACAGACTGTTCTTCGTTACATGCTTCCAGAGTTGCAAAAATATATTCGTTCTCCAGCGTTGTACATTCAATTCCAGATTGCCCGCCACAGTCCTCATCTGCCTCTGCTGGCTGACAATCACCTTCTACTTTAGCCCATCCCGATATAAACGCTTTGGAATCCCGCTGGCTGGCAAATGCGCCGCTTACGGCAATGAGGATGGCGGCGAAGAGCGGCAAGAAGCTTCGGCCCAAAAGTTGCTTTTTCATAAAAATCAGGTCTAAAAATTAAAACAAATGATTAAAACTATCATCCTTATTGAAATGCGAGCAAATGCTCCAGAATGAGAGACGTGATTCAACCTTTCATAAAAGGAAAGAAACAAAACGACCATTATGCCCCCCCCCCCCTGTCAATAATAGTATTGCTCGTTTTTCGATGCGTCGCCCAAGAATTAACTTCTTCATTTCTTTCTAAATTGAAAAACAGGAGCTGCCTGATTACTCCGACGGTATTTAAAAGAAATCGAGGCTTCGATATTGAATTACGTGCCCCTATCTCTCATCAGGCAGCTCCTTGTTATTTTACGATGGTAATCTCAGTATCTGGCTAGGTTCTTCATTACTACATGCTTCCGGAGTGTCGAAAATGTATTCGTTCTCCGGTGTAGTACATTCGGTACCAGTGTTTAGCACATCACACTCCGCCTCCGCCTCAGCCGGCTGACAATCACCCTCCACCTTAGCCCATCCGGACGTCAAAGACCGAGAATCCAAACGATTCGCAAATGCACCGCTTATCGCAATAAGTACGGCAACCATGGGTAGCCAGAAGCTTCTGTTCAAAATTTGCTTTTTCATAAAATAAGGAATTTAAAAATGAATGAATAAAATAATTGAAACTATAGAT
>CAZAVR010000650.1:0-2467 GCA_964488435.1 uncultured Cytophagales bacterium
CATTGGTTTGCTTAATAAAATTACGGTGCTGTTTACGAGGCGCCGTATCAATATCGAAAGTCTGACCGTATCTGAGTCGGAGCGACAGGGCGTATCCAGATTTACTATCGTGATCAAACACGAGTCACGCGAAGCAGTTGAAAAGCTGGTCAGACAGATCCGAAAGATCATAGAAGTTCTCGCGGTTTTCGGCTACCTGAACGACGAAATCGTGTATAACGAAATCGCTCTGTTTAAAATCTCGACGCCGGCGAACGCAAAGCCTATTGACATTGAGACCATCAACAAGATATATAAGGCTTGGGTAGTTTACTGGGGTCTCGATTATGTGGTTATTGAGAAGACGGGTAAGGAAGAGGAGATTTTCGATTTTTTCAATTACATCAAACCGCACGGTATTCTGGAATTTGTCCGGTCAGGACGGGTAGCGGTGGGCATGAGCTCTCAAAGCCTTACCGACTTTCTGCCTGAAGCAGAGTGGGCCTACTATCTTTAAGCAATATCAGGAATTCCACAGTTAAGCTGAAAGGTGCCCATGCTGATTTTCAGGCATAAAGCTGCATGGGGTCGTATAATGTACGGGAAAATATGTGATATTTGCGGGACAAATTGAAAGTGTCTGTCGGATAGGCGTATTTTAGTTGTCAGAAGACCGTATTTTTTTATCAAGTAAACAATAATAATTCCCAATAAACAATTCAAACAATGGCAAAATTAAATTTCGGCGGAGTAGAAGAAGATGTTGTAACCCGCGAGGAATTCCCACTGGAAAAAGCGCGCGAGTTTCTGGCAAAGGATACAATCGCCGTTATAGGATATGGTGTACAGGGACCTGGACAGAGTCTTAACCTTCGTGACAACGGGATTAACGTAATCGTGGGCCAGCGTAAGGGCGGTAAATCGTGGGATAAAGCGGTTGCTGACGGCTGGGTACCAGGTGAAACGCTTTTTGAAATTGAAGATGCATTGGCAAAAGGAACGATCATTTGTTATCTGCTTTCTGATGCAGCGCAAATCGAACTGTGGCCTACCGTTAAGAAATATCTTACAGCCGGCAAATCTCTGTATTTCTCTCACGGATTCGGTATTACTTATAAAGATCAGACGGGTATCGTTCCTCCTGCAGATGTAGACGTATTCCTGGTAGCTCCTAAGGGATCAGGGACTTCTCTTCGCAGAATGTTCGTAGAAGGTAAAGGGTTGAACTCTTCATTTGCTGTATTCCAGAACGCTACCGGTCAGGCGCGTGACAAAGCCATCGCTTTGGGAATCGCTGTAGGATCGGGATACCTTTTTGAAACTGATTTTTACCGTGAAGTAACTTCTGACCTTACAGGAGAGCGTGGAACCTTGATGGGCGCTATCCAGGGGATTTTCGCGGCTCAGTATGAAGTGTTGCGTGCCAATGGTCACTCACCTTCAGAGGCTTTCAACGAAACGGTAGAAGAATTGACACAATCTCTTATGCCATTGGTTGCTGAGAACGGAATGGACTGGATGTATGCCAACTGTTCCACTACAGCTCAGCGTGGTGCTTTGGATTGGTGGAAGCCTTTCCGCGACGCTACCAAGCCAGTATTCGAGCAACTTTACAACTCTGTGAAGTCAGGTGAGCAGGCGCGTATATCTATCACCCGCAATTCGCAGGCGGATTACCGTGAGAAACTTGAAGAAGAATTGAAAGAACTTCGCGAGTCGGAAATATGGAGAGCCGGGACTACGGTTCGTGGTCTTCGTCCCGAAAGGAACTAATTACCCGGCCCGCCACAGACATCCTTTGGCGGGCCTTTTTTTTAATGTCCTATGAATTCATCAACAGAAAAATCATTTCAGGGACCTTCACTTGAAAATATAAAAGCTGCCGCGGACCGACTCAGGTCTGTAGTTACGCATACACCTCTACAGGAAAACACTAATCTATCAGAAAAGTACCAGGCGCGGATTCTGCTTAAAAGGGAAGACCTGCAGATCGTCCGTTCCTATAAAATTCGCGGTGCCTATAACAAGATGGCGACGCTGAGTGCAGATGAGCGTGCGCGGGGTGTGGTTTGTGCCAGTGCCGGAAACCATGCACAGGGTGTTGCGTTTGCCTGTAGAAAAATGCAGGTAAAAGGAGCGATTTTTATGCCCACCACCACTCCAGCCCAGAAGGTAAAACAGGTGAGCATGTTCGGAAAGGAATGGGTGGATATTCGCCTGATAGGAGATACCTATGACGATTCCTATGCCGCTTCGCTGGATTACGAGAAAGCCCATCATGCGATCTTCGTTCATCCGTTTGACGATCTTAAAGTAATCGAAGGGCAGGGAACTGTTGGGCTGGAAATACTTGCAGATGCGGACGCACCGGTAGACTATATGTTGATGGCTGTTGGAGGCGGTGGACTGGCTTCAGGAGTTTCAGGCGTATTCAAAGCGCTTTCTCCCCAAACAAAACTGATAGGCGTAGAGCCTGCGGGAGCACCTT
>CAZAVR010000651.1:0-2461 GCA_964488435.1 uncultured Cytophagales bacterium
GATTTTACGTACAAAAGTGTCAGCATTTGCAGATCCGCTGGCTTTCGACAATGTAAACAGACGCTCAATGGTAAAAACAATTACTGTCAAAAGACAGGTGATCAAAATAGGTACTACAGGACCCCCTTCATAAACAATACCGTAGTAATCTCCGGGTAGCGGACCTTTCGCATGGTCTCCATCCTTAAAGTGACTGGAGTCACCCAAAACAAAATTAAAAATCGCAAGAGAGATTAAAAAGAGTAAAGGAATTACCCATGCCGGATTCAATCCGCCGTTGCCTTTCTTCGGTGATGCAGGAGCTCCCTGCGTCGGAGTTGTAGCTTTCGTTGCCATTAGACTTACTTTTTTTTAGGTTTAATTTAGATTTCGATAGTTAATAAAACAAATTTGGATTAGGGTATGTTTGATAAAATATAATTTTGAATTTGTTTAAAACAGAACCTACAAAAGTATGAGATTTCCTCTGATAAAAAAGCAAATGCTTATTCTGTTTTTTTTTAGAATGAAGCGAATTGAGGACTTTTTTGGATAATTCGCGGAAAAGAGCAGCCTGATACCTGGAGGGCTTTGTCGTGTATGAATTTGTCAATCAACTGTTTGAGGTGGTTTTGAAAATTAGTTAAAAATTGTACTCGCGTGTTAACCTGATACTTGCGTTTGTTTTGTATTGTAAATTAAGGAAACGAAAAATAGAAGCTTAAATAATCAAAAGCAAGTTTTTGATATTATTAAAAGTAACTCTTGGTTATATAAATTATTGTGTGCTGAGATTATTTAAATATTTAATTTGTTTCATCATATTAATGAGGTATGTTTTCTTTGTTCGGGTGTTAATGTCCGTGTTGGGTGGGGGGGATTTTTTTTAATCCGATAAAAATGTTTCTGATGTGGCCGTTTTGTTCAACCTGAAACTTTTGCGATGCAAAGCACACGATCCAAACTCAGCGATTGCTTTGCGGTGATGTATGGTCGGATATCCAACGTTAGTGGCCCAGCCGTAGTGCGGATAGTCAGACGCGTGCCGGCTCATTAGCTGATCCCGGTAACACTTTGCCAGCACAGAGGCAGCAGCAATCGATAGAAACTTGGTGTCTCCTTTTATAATACATGTGTGTGGGATCATGGGGTAGGGGATGAATCTGTTGCCGTCGACAAGCAGGTGTTCAGGGCGTACCCTCAGCTCATTTACAGCCAGGTGCATGGCTTTGATGCTTGCTTTCAGAATATTGATCCTGTCAATTTCTTCGTTGGAAACTTCGGCGATGGCCCAGGCAAGTGCTTCCCGCTTTATTTCTGCTTCCAAAATGTTCCTCTGCAGCACCGTGAGCTGCTTGGAGTCGTTGAGGAAAGCATGCGCATAATCCGTCGGTAAAATGACAGCGGCAGCCACTACGGGCCCGGCCAGGCATCCTCGTCCTACTTCATCCAGGCCCGCTTCTATCAGATGCTGATTAAAGAAAGGTTTTAGCATATCATCTCGGGGTTAAGAGCCTAACGTTTCAGTCTTCCAGAATGTTGGACATGAATGTACTTTTTGACAGCAGGGCGATCAGAAAGAATACAATAGCCCAGTACAGGTAGGGTCTGTAATAGTCTTTGACCTCATTGAACTTAAATTCCCGGTACTGTACTTTTTCCAGCTGATCAATCTGCTGGAACACAGCATTGAGCGAAACGTTATCTGCTGCGGTGAAGTATTTTCCCTTGGTAGCCAGGGCTATATTTTGTAATTCATTTTCATCGAGTTTTCCGGCGCTCGCCCCTAAGTCGAGCGAGTCATTTTTAAAGAGACGGGAAGCTTTTCCGGCGGCTATCGTATAAATACGTACACCGTATGCATTGGCCAGCTTTGCAGCGGTCAGCGGATCGAGGTTTCCGGAAGTGTTGTCACCGTCGCTGATCAGAATAGCCATCCTTGTAGGGCTCCTGGAGTCGCGGAGGTTATTTACACTCAGGGCGATAGCACTGCCTATAGCAGTCCCTGCAGTAGGAATCATGTTGGGATTCAATTCGTCAAGGAAGCCATACAGCAGGTTGTAGTCGGTGGTTAGGGGACATAAGGAAAAGGCTTCTCCTGCGAAAATAATGAGCCCAATCCGATCCTGAAGTCTTCCCTGTATGAAATTGCGCGCTACTTTCTTTGCTGCGGTCAGCCGGTCGGGCTTCAGGTCTTTCTGAAGCATAGAGTCAGAGACATCTATTAATATAGCGATATCTATTCCTTCGGAGACGCGGTCCGTACGCCCGTTAATGGTCTGCGGGCGCGCGAGCGCGATGAGTATGAGCGTCAGAGAAATGAGAACTGAGGCAGGTTGTACAAACCGCAGCAGGACGAGCCAGTCGGAGAGAGAGGCTCTGTTGTCAATAGAGAGGACAAGAAACTGTCTGGAATCTTTGTGAAGAAGATGTCTTAGCCAGAACAATCCCGGAAGGAAAGGTATCGCATACAGAAAATACG
>CAZAVR010000652.1:0-2460 GCA_964488435.1 uncultured Cytophagales bacterium
TAGATACACCTGATGAAGCGGTTAAAGTAATCAACGATTTTTACTCGAAATACCTGCTAAAACCTAATTTTTAACAAAAAAAAGGGAGGTGATAGATTTTGAGCAAACCTATCACTTCCCTTTCTACGCAGGCCTTTTACTGACCCAGTATTTCTTTACGACGCTTTTCGAAGGCTGCCCTCGTTCTCTCTAACATCGCCCGCTCGTCCTGGGTCGCTTTCTGAATTTTCTTATCCAGTCGGCGTATCTCTTCGTTCACCATCTCCAATTCCTCATTGGTACCCTTTTTCACGTCAGCAGCAGCGTCCTTAACGGCACCTTTTGCATCTGATGCAGCGTCTTTGACCGCATCTTTCGCGTCTTTTGCAGCACCTTCTACCGAATTAGCAGCATCACCGATTGCATCCGACGCATCATCAGCAGCTTCTTTCACATCTTCCTTGATGGCTTCAGCGGCCTCCTTCGATTCTTCCTTAGCATTATTAGAACAAGAGCTGAATATCAGACCCAGCGAAAGTAACAGCGTAGTTACCAAAAGGATGCTTTTTTTCATTTTTGCCAGTGTTTAAATATTAAAGAAAGTTTAAAATTGGTATTGCTGGTAATTATCAAAAAAACTGTGCCTGTCGTGCACAGGGAATCACATTTGTCAGATCACCACGTTGACGATCCGTTTCGGAACTACAATCACCTTTTTAGCGGGCTTACCTTCCATCCACTTCAAAACGGCTGGATCAGCCAGTACAGCATTTTCAATATCCGCCACAGACGCATCCAATCCAAAAGACAGTGTTGCCCTGACCTTTCCGTTGATCTGAACGGGATATTCGAACACATCATCCGTCACATACTGCTGTTGCCACTGCGGGAAACCGGCTGTGGATACCGATCCGGCTTCATTTCCAAGTGCAGCCCAAAGCTCCTCGCTGATATGCGGTGCATAGGGCGACAGTAAAACCACGAGGTCAGACAAAACTGCCCGCTTCGTGCATTTGAGACTACTTAATTCATTCACACAAACCATGAAAGCACTCACAGCCGTATTGAAAGAGAAATTCTCAATATCCTCTTCTACCTTTTTTATCGTCTTATGCAGTATTTTGAGTTCTGCCGAATCCGGCGCTTCATCCTTTACGATCCATTCGCCGTTCTCGGCATAAAACAACTTCCAGAATTTCCTGATAAACCTGTAGGTGCCATCGATACCATTGGTATTCCACGGTTTCGCCTGCTCCAGCGGCCCTAAAAACATTTCATAAAGCCTGAGCGTATCCGCGCCATATCGCTCCACAATATCATCCGGGTTAACTACATTAAATTTGGCTTTCGACATTTTTTCTACCTCAGCACCACATCTGTAGACTCCGTCCTCCAAAATAAATTCCGGTGCATCTCCGACGATGTCTTTTCGGGTTGCGGTAAATTTCTCTACATCAAGTATATCGTTAGACACGATATTGACATCCACATGAAGTGCCGTTACTTCATACTGATCCTTCAATCCGGCACTTACAAAAACAGGTCTGCTGTAATTATCACTTTTAACACGGTATACAAAACTGCTTCTTCCCTGGATCATCCCCTGGTTAATCAGTTTTTTGAATGGCTCCTCCTCCGGCACATACCCCCTGTCTTTAAGAAATTTATTCCAGAAACGGCTGTACAGTAGATGGCCTGTAGCATGCTCCGTACCACCGATGTAAAGGTCGACACTTCGCCAGTAGGCAATCGCCTCCTTAGACGCGAAAGCCTCCCGGTTATCGGCGTCCATGTATCTATACCAATACCAACTGCTCCCAGCCCAACCTGGCATAGTGCTCAATTCATAACCAAATGCTTCATCTCCTCCCCCCTGGCCTGCTCCCGGCAAATACTTCCAGTCCTGCGCGCGTCCCAAAGGAGGCTCTCCCGTCTCCGTCGGCAGGTATTTGTCTATATCAGGCAACATGAGCGGCAAATCCCCCTCCGGCAACAAATATGGAATCTGCATACCGTTGCTTCCCGGCCTGTAATAAACGGGCACAGGCTCTCCCCAATAGCGCTGACGGCTAAAAACTGCGTCTCTGAGTCTGTAATTAATCTTTCCTTTTCCGCTCTTTCTTTCTTCCAAAAACCGGATCAGTTTCTCTGTAGCCTCTTCGTATCCCAGCCCGTTGATCATTCCGGAATTGACGAACTTTCCTTCCTTGGTAGCGTCGGCCTGACGTTCAATATCCTTCTGTGCATCCAATATGCGGATAACAGGCAGATCGAAGTGCCTGGCAAAATTCCAATCCCGCTGGTCTCCGGAAGGAACGCCCATGACGGCACCGGTTCCATACCCTGCCAGTACATAATCGGCAATGTAAACCGGAATTTCGCGCTGATCGGCCGGATTGACAACAAATGCTCCGGTAAATGCACCGGACACGGTTTTTACATCCGACATACGGTCCCTCTCCGACCGCTTCCGGGTATTTT
>CAZAVR010000653.1:0-2457 GCA_964488435.1 uncultured Cytophagales bacterium
CAATTATTTTCATTCTGGTCAGGTTTCATCATAAGCCAAACCTTATCATCTCCGATAGACGAAATTCATTTTACCTTCTTACGTGACAATTGGTAGAATCAAAAGAGTCCCGCTTCCATACTCATGTCTGCCCGCGCCTTCATGATCGCCAAACACCTTCCGCACGACACCGGATTCGGTCTTGTAAAATGACCTCATTTCGTTGATGGACTCTCCCCTATTACAAAAGTTGCAATCTGCCTAAAAAATCGCTTGCTCTTGTATTCTGAAGCGGGTGACTTAATTTTGGGGGATTATAGCTTGTCAAATTACCCAATTGCATGGTTTACATCAAAGATTGCGTTTGTATTTCACCCCAAATTTCCTTTGAGCGCCCACATCTCGATCAGGAAGTAATCATACATACCGGAAACCGCTACGAGGCCGTAGAACCCAATTATTCGGGCATTATACCGGCAGGCATACTACGCAGAATGGGGAAAGCTGTTCGTATGGGCGTGACAGCGGGGTCTCTTCTACTGAAACGGAATAACCAGGTGGATGCCATGATCATCGGCACAGCCAACGGGGGACTTCAGGACTGCATAAAATTCCTGAATCAAATCGTGGAATACAATGAGGGTACCCTCACTCCTACCAGTTTTGTGCAGAGCACGCCTAATTCCGTAGCAGGCAACCTGGCGGTCTTGAGTCACAATACCTGCTACAACATCACCCATGTCAACAAGGGATTAGCATTTGAAAACGCGCTGCTGGATGCTATTCTGCTAACTAAATCCGGGCAGGCGCGCACTTCTCTCGTAGGCGCGGTTGAAGAAATATCCGACTACAATTTCAGTATTGACTTTCTCTCGGGATTCATCAAACAAACTGAAGCTTCATCCAGACAGCTTTTCAAAAGTCAAAGCGACGGCACGGTAGCCGGCGAAGGGGCTGCTATGTTTCTATTAGACATCAACAACACGAATGGAAATGAAACCGAAATCATCGACGTGTGTCAGATCACGCTGCCGGATATACATGAACTCCAGCGAAAAATAGAAATATTTCTTAAGGAAAACAGGATACAGAAAGATGAGGTCACCACATTAATACTGGGTTACAGCGGAGACATCAGAACGGATCACTGGTACGATATGATCTCTCAGGATGTATTTCCTGAAAGCGAAGTATTAACCTACAAAAACCTTGTCGGTGATTACCCTACTGCCACCTCATTCGCCCTCTGGCTTTCTAACGGGATAATACAAAATGAATTTCGTCCCAAGGAAATCATAAAGAGAAAAAAATCAAATCCTGAAAAGGGGAAAATACTTATTTACAACCACTGTCATGGGATACAACACGGATTCATACTGGTAGGCTAAAAATAAGAGCATTTTCTACACCCTAAAAAAGCATTGAAAATACACCTGCAATATCGAATTCGTCGTTAGACTCGGAATAGCCTGAAAAACAAAAGTATGAAAAACATACATCGGGCATATACAGTATATTTATATGATATACAGAGAATTGATGTATGAATTCAGCACTATATCCGACACATAAAAGACACCTCATCTACCAAATATGCTCTGACAAAATCTCGCGTTAAAGTAGCTTCTAAGGCGAATACCTTCCATACAAATCCGCGGAAATACCAGGAAATCTGCCGCAAAAACAAACACCTGTTTCCAGTACTTTTAATACACCTAAAAAATCGAAAAAAGGTAAATATTCCGGTACTGAAATCTATATCCTTTACAGCACCTGATAAAACACCATATAGGATGCGATAACAGCACTTAAAACAGCACTGGTTAAGAAAGTAAAAATACACTGTTTCCAGCATCAATTATACACATATTCAGCACCCGAAAATGTACTGTTTACAGCATCAAATACATACAAAAAATAATACTTGAATAAGTATTAAAAAACACCTGAATATAGTAAGTTTACAGCACCAAATTAAATACTAAATTCAACACTAAATACCTACCAATTATACCACTACTAAAGGCATCATAACTAATATCAAAAATAAACCTGTTAACAGCACTTAATAAGATACCTATTATACACTGACTCACCACCTGATATCAGTGCCAGTTTATACCCATTATTTACACCTGATACACACCTTAAATCAACACAAAATCCGATACTGATTAGAAAACAAAATAAGCACCAATTACGGCATAATAAACGGTTAAGTTATCACACCTGAAATAACACCTATAAACCCTACAGGGACAACCGCCGGGCTTTGGAAGCACCTTCAGCAGACTTCTAAAGGAAGCCTCTCCCATCCGTAAATACGCTCCATAACAACGCTATCCCCAGTGTAGAGGCCATATACTGATATGCGCTACTGTTAAACTCCTACAGGGAAAAAGCGCATCTAAAGATGCCAATAACCGGCGAAAACTACTACACATCACTAAAATGAGAAGAACAGGCACATTAAAATAT
>CAZAVR010000654.1:0-2453 GCA_964488435.1 uncultured Cytophagales bacterium
CCACGCCCGCTATTTTGGGTTTGCCCAGCGCGCGGATCGCACCAACCCAACAGGATGCCATGGTGGCTTTCGCTATCTTGCCCAATTTTTACAAATTTAAGTTGCTCCCCAAGGGATGATGTAAATGAAAGCACTTAGGATAGGAGAGAGAATTTCCAATCAAATTACTAAACTTTTAATGCTTCTGCTCTGAAAATGATCTCTCAAAGCTTGTTTAGATCAAAAATATTCCGTATCTTTCTTAGATAGGCCTGTGGTTCGCGCGTATCGCGCCCGGAACTGTTGTGTAGGACAGTCGCCTTTCGTCTGGATGGCTCTTGGTTTATGAGCCTATCCCACCTTTTCGGATGCGGGATACATCACTTCTGGAGATAAGCCGTTACCTGAGAAAGCACCGCAGAAATATTTTTTTGAAAAAATTTGCAGAAAGTAATTTTTATACTTTACTTTGTCTATCAAATAAGTAGAGTAATAATTAATGCTTTTCAATTTCCTTCTTGCTAACCACCGGTAGGACAAAGGAAACAAATCAAATCATTATCAAAATGAAACGGAGAATTTGTTTGTCTTGGTCGTCTTGTTGTCTTCCGACGAATTCGGTGAGGTCTTTTCGCAGTCTGGCGTGTAACGTATGTATGTCAGCGTGTTGATGATTTAGAATCATTTCAGTTTTTTTTCTAGGAATTATTGTCCCTGGTACCCTTGAGACAGCCCGGATTTGGATACTTCCAGTCGGTGGTTGGCTTGTCGTATATCAGAACCAGGTTGTCCGTTGGGGTACCAGGGAATTGTCATCATCATATCAGGTAAATTTATTGTTATGAAAACAAGCACCAGTGTTTTCTTAGTGGCTGCTTTGACGCTGATCGGACTTAAGGGGGCCGGCCAAACCAGTATTCAAATCAGTGGTACCCGGTTTGCGTACCCGTTAATTGAAAGATGGATAGCGGAGTACAACAAGACAGGCGCGAATACATCCTTTCAGCTCTCAGGTAAAACTACAGCCGGTGAGGTGCCGGATATCAGAATAGTAGGTCGGGTCCTGGATAAATCGGAGGTAAAGGCTACCGAAGAGGTGATTACCGTGAGTAAGTACGCGCTGCTGGTTGTAGGGAACGGGAAGAACAAGGGTTTGGAAAAATTCTCCAGGAAGGGAATAAAGCCGGAAGAAGCCAGAAAGCTTTTTTTTGAAGACCCCGACGACGATTTTGAGACGGAGAAGGGTGCAGCACGTTATCGGGTTTATACGAACAATTCCAGGGTTTGCTCTTCCGTGACTTTTGCGCGCTTTTTTAAAGAGGAGCCGGAGAATATATTCGGAAAATATGTCACAGGTGGCGACAATCATTTGTTGGAAGCCGTAAAACGAGATTCCCTTGGTGTTACCTATACTAATCCGGGTTACTTGTATGATTTGAGCAGTCGTGCACCCAGGGAGGGACTGATTGTTTTGCCGATCGATTTCAACAAAAACGGAAAGCTTGAAAAAGAAGAGAAAATCTACGAGAATCTGGATGATCTGATTGGTTTTCTTGAGCTGAATGCAAAAAAGCAATACCTGCCAACCGAAGAGATATCCTTTATAATCGACAAGAATCAGTCCGGGAACGGGATACGCGATTTTATAAAGTGGATACAAGGGGAAGGGCAGTCTTTCTCTCACGAATATGGTTTTTTAACCCTGGGAAGTCCTGAGGGACATAAGAGTGCTTACAACATAAAACCGACAAGATAGCGGCCGAAATCCGGGAGGTTTTTTCCATTCCTCCGGTAGGTATTGCCTTGTCTGATTACAAACGTGGATCGAAACTCAGGAGTTTCGCCATCTGAATATTTCCCGGAAGGTAAAACTCAGAAAGATATTGAACAGAGATGATGACGAAGATGAAATACAATTACTTAAAGCAATCCTTTTTGTTGCTTGTATCCGTTATAGGATGGTCACTAAACGTATATGCACAATCGCCGGTGTCCGTTACAGGGAAGGTAATTGATGCCAAAACAAAAGAAGCAATTGTCGGAGCGACAGTTGTGCTGAAGGGTACCGCAACGGGTGCACCTACCGACCTAGAAGGGAACTTTGATTTTAAGACCACCGGGAAATTACCTTTTACTGTGGTGGTTTCTTACGTAGGTTACAAAACGCAGGAGGTTGAAGTTTTTGAAATAGAGCCGCTTAATATTTCCCTGGTGCAGCCGAAAGGGCTGAAACTGGATGAGGTGGTTGTGATCGGATACAGCACGCAGGAGAGAAAGAATCTCGTCGGGGCTGTCACGAAAATTGATCCGGACGATGTAAAAAATATCCCCGTGGCTAGTGTAGACGCAAAATTGCAAGGTAAAGCCGCAGGTGTTCAGGTCAATTCGAACACAGGGATTCCCGGCGAAGCTATTTCGGTGAGGATAAGGGGGACTAGCTCTATCAATGGGAGCAACGAGCCACTTTATATCGT
>CAZAVR010000655.1:0-2447 GCA_964488435.1 uncultured Cytophagales bacterium
AATTTGTGATCCAGGTACAACTGATAATTCTGTGAAGAAGCGATAATATCACCCTCCCCGAAAGCCTGATTCAGCGCCGCTTTCATCTTCTTTCCAAGACCACTTGCGCTCAGCAGTCCCGCAGGAAGCTTATGTTCCTGCCAAAAACCAGGCACATCCATTACACCGTGATCAGCTGTTAAGAATACGGTGAAATTCCCTTTACCTACCCAACCGTCCAGAAAACCCAACAGATCGGAAAACTCCCGATCCAGGCGAATATAATCATCCTCCTGCTCTACCGAAGTCGGCCCGAATCTATGACCTATACCATCAGGCGTAGAAAAGCTGATGGCGATGAAGTCCGTATCCGCTCCCTTTCCCAGCTTTTCATTCTTAATAGCCTCAAGGGCTACATCTTTGGTCATGGTGTTGCCCCACGGCGATCCTGTCACCAAACCAAAAGCATCGCCTGCCTGCGCCGCAAACTCATAAGGAAAAGTGGGCTCTGGCTTACCTGCAAATTTACCCTCCCATTTTACATTATCAGGAGAGCTCTGGGTATACTGGTCAATAGGCAACAAGGTGTTCCATCCCTTTCTCAAAAACTGAGACGGCCATTTCTGGTTGTTATAGTCGACAAGCCACTGAGGAAGTTCATTGCGATAGAACGTACTGGTAATCCAGTTCCCCGTTTTCGAATCGAACCAGTAGGCACCATTGGCTGTATGACCTGCCGGAAGAATAGACCCCCTGTCTTTGATGGCTACGCCTATCGTTTTACTTCTGAAATTGGTGGCCAGACGAAGCTGGTCAGTAACCGTACTTACAAGCAGATTTCGGGGAGACATACGTCCGGCACTGGTATTGGTGCTTCCCACGGTAGAGACTGTACTATCACCGACGCAATACACACCACTGTTGCTGAAGCGGTCATACCAATCATTTCCTACCATTCCATTGATAGCAGGCGCGGAGCCGGTGTACACAGCCGCATGACCCGCAGCAGTCACTGTCAAAGCATAGTGATAATGATTATTGCGGCAATTGAAGCCATCATTCATCAGACGCTTGAAACCACCTTCAGAGTACTTTTCGTAGTAGCGGTAAAGATAATCATACCTCATCTGGTCAACCACAATTCCAACCACAAGCTTGGGCCGGGCAACAGACTTACTCACCGCCGACGGTGCAGCGCTTTTTTTTGTATTTTGTCCAAAGGAATTGAAAGAAACAAAAGCAACTACCAATAATGACAAAAATCTTTTCATGAACAAACGGTTTAAAATTGAAAATTTAATAGGCAAAAACTGCTAGTTGACAGCTGGTTAATTGATTCATGATGTCGTATTATCAGTACTTCAAAAACTAAGGAAAGCACTATAGGGTAAAACATGCTTCCCGAAGCGATGTATAATAAAGGAAGCTATTACATGCTGGATTTTACTTGTTTCGCTGAATAGTATAGAGTATAAGATGTTCCAGGGATTTACGATAAACCGAATCCTCAAACTCGTAAAGTAGCTTTCTTGCCTCTTCAACATAGCGATGCATAGCCGCCTGCGCATATTCTATACCTCCTGATTCTTTCACAAAGCTGATCACCTCGTCCACTCTGCGGGGTTTATGACTCTCATTTTTGACGATATTGATCACCCGTCGCTTATCAGACCATTTGGCCTTGTTAAGTGCATATATAAGCGGCAAAGTCATTTTCTTCTCTTTTATATCAATACCTAGTGGCTTGCCCACATCGGCATCGCCGTAATCGAAAAGATCATCTTTGATCTGAAAAGCTATACCCACCATTTGTCCAAAAGCATGCATTTTCTCTATAACGCTGTCATCCGCTCCCGACGAACTGGCTCCTACCGCACAGCAGGAAGCGATGAGAGAAGCCGTCTTCCTTCTGATAATCTCATAATATATATCTTCCGAAATATCCAGCTTTCGGGCTTTTTCCATTTGAAGCAGCTCGCCTTCACTCAATTCCCTCACCGCATTTGATACCAGCCGCAGCTGCTTGTGTTCTTCATGATCTACAGACAGGAGAAGTCCTTTTGCCAGAAGAAAATCCCCTACCAGTACTGCAATCTTATTCTTCCAAAGTGCATTCAACGAAAAGAATCCACGTCTGTAATTGGCATCGTCTACCACATCGTCATGAACAAGCGTAGCCGTATGCAGAAGCTCAATAAGGGAAGCACCACGGTACGACGACTCCGAAATCGGTCCGCACACACCTGCCGAAAGAAACACAAACATAGGTCGTATCTGCTTGCCCTTTCTCCGGACAATGTAGTTCATGATCTGGTCCAGAAGCGGCACATCACTTTTCATAAACTCACGGAATTTGGCCTCAAAAGCCTTCATCTCGTTTTCTATGGGTGCCTGTATCTCACGGATAGTAAGGGACATAAATAAGTTAAAAGTACTTGCAACACCAAAAATGCCAAAAATCTTTCAGT
>CAZAVR010000656.1:0-2441 GCA_964488435.1 uncultured Cytophagales bacterium
GGCAAACGCCGAATAAATATACCAGTCGTACCACACCAGGAGATTGGCAAGGGAACCGCTGATGATGGCGGTGATGCTGCGGTTGTTAGTGCTGCTCATCTTACAACTCCACGGACAACAGCTCGGGTTTTCCGAAAATTATTTTTAGGAATGCAGAACTTCCCGGGCAAAAGGTATTCATAGTAAAAGGGTAAAGGTTTAAAATCAGGTGGTCAGGAATGACCGTAAAGTTAAGAACCTTTACCTCATATTCATGCATAACACCTGCAGCCGGTATCAGACAATTCTCTGCCGGGCAACCTATCACTTTCCAGCCTCTTCGGCCAGACGAAGGGACTCTTTAAGGATGATTGTCTCAATAGACGGCGCCCAGGGCCCGGAATGCTTACTATAATACTGCGCTGAATACCCCTCATATCCTCCTTCGCTCAATACTGTCAACGAAGGGATATAGCCCATCAGGTCGTTGGAATAGCCAAAAACGAAAAGATTTTCGCCAAGCATCTGTTTAAGCTTTATTGCATATTCTATGGTCACCTCTCCTCCCAGCGCAACAATCTGCTGTGACCCAAGCTTCCAGAACTGAATAGGATACGGGTAAGAGCTTCTCAGCTTTTGCCCTCTTTGAAGCATATCAAGTAAATGCCGGGCCCATCTTTTTTCATGGCCAGCCCCTGTCTCCGCCGTTTTCAGTAACTCCTCGGATGATGGTACGCGCTTATATGGCAGTGAAATTTCCGCATATCCCGTGGTGATCCCGGACTCCAAAAGGGGCATTTCGCGATCAATTACCTGTTGAACTGCTCCGGCCAGCTCCCTGCCATACTGCTCTGCATATTCCTTTGCCCGCCTGGGGGGCAGGGCACTGACATCGCCCCCGGCGCCCTGGCAGAACAAAGCCGTAGCTGTGGGGTATAGTTCTTCCAGCCGCTGCTGCGCATACCCTGGGAAGTCTCCTGACCACTGGTATCCACGGAGGATCGTCGGATGACAGGCATATCCGAAGACGATCGCTTTCAATACTTTGTCTGTCCCTACCACCTTCAGCACCGGGACGGAGTGCTCGATCGGACCGTTGAGCTGTATCTGGCGGTTCAGGTTTTCGATGGAATTGTTCCGCCGGTTGACCTGAAAACGAGTTACGCCATTGTCGGCATACACCATCGCAGGCTTCATCGAATTGATCGCATCATTCGCTACAGCAAGCACGTCGCGCACAAACCGGTCGGTATACCGAACGATTCGTGAAGTCTGCTCCGGGCTTTGCATTTCATCGGAAAACGGGATTGAATTTACATCTTTCAGGGCCGGGCCCGAATGAGTATGCGAGCAATTGATGAGGATTTCGGCCTTCGTCAGGCCGAAACGGGAATGCAGGATATTCCGGATGGTGTCGGATACATTTTTAGGGATTTTAACCACATCGACGGTAATCATGACCACTCGTTTTCCCCGGGCATCCTTTAATGCCAGGGCTTTGGCCCAGAGATCCTGCTCTTTCCCTTCGCCGGGATGATCTCTGAAACCAAATCCGCCCATCCACACCGGTTCTTCGGGTGTGATCCTGGCTCTTCCTACCCCTGCTTCCCATCCGGCTTTCTGAAAGCCGGGCACATTTGCAGATACGAACACAAGAAAAACCAGCGATACCAAGGAAGCGATTTTCATTTGCCAGCCTTTTTTTGTTGCTCAAACCAGTTGTACACTTTTTGCTTCATTTCATCGGAAAACCGGTTGTGATCTGCCGGGAAGATACTTTGCAGGTTTTTACCAAACTGGTACAGACGGTAGATTTTACCTGCTTCCTCCAGGCTGGCTTCGACTTCTTTTTTCGGGTTATCCTTGTCCCATTCCGGGGCGATCACCAGCAACGGCCTGGGCGCGATCGATGCCAGCACTTCATGGAAATCGTAGGGAATACGGTTCTCCCGGCCTGCAAAAAAGCCAAGACGAGGCAGCAATCCGTGCAGGTGTGAATATGTTTTTATCCCTTCCGTATCCAGCGTACCGGTAGTGGTGCGCATGGGAGAGAACCCCGCAATTGAAACCACACCTTTTACCCGGTCATCCATTGCTGCCGTATACAAGCCGACAGCACCTCCCAGCGAATATCCCGCCAGGTAAATCCGCGAACCATCGATAAAATCCAGGTTTTGTAACGCATCTAAAGCTCCCTGCGTATCGGTCACCATTTTGCCGAGCTTCGACCATCGCGGATACCGTTCATAGAACCGCGTACCTTCTTCTATCCGGTTACCGCAGCCGATCATATCGTACGAAAAAACCGCAAAGCCCATACCGGTCATTTTTTCAAAGAAGGGCTGTATCTGGTGATCCAATCCGGCAGATCCGAACCCTTTGGAATAGTCGAATTCATGCAGGTAGACTACAACCGGCATTTTGCCTTCCCGGGGGTTTCCTTTGCTGTCTGCCGGATAATA
>CAZAVR010000657.1:0-2431 GCA_964488435.1 uncultured Cytophagales bacterium
AACAGCGAAATCGGAACTTGAATGAGATGCCTGCCTGAGGAGGCGTGAAACTACTTCATGGGAGATAAAATTTTCCCAAAATTACCTCAGTTTATTGATTTTCAAAAATATTCAGAACTTTTTAAAACGTGGTTTGGTTTGAAATGAACCTGCGTTTTGTCTTGCTTCAAAATACCTGGCACGATATTATACCGGATTAAAATATTACTTTTAGCCATTAACAGCCCGAGGCAAGTCATTTTTTGCTAAGATTTAGGGGCAAAACAGCATTGCTGATTACTATATGATTGAAAAAAACAGAATGTTTTCTACCGCCGCAGTACAGGAGACCGCCGTGCTGGTAGCAGTAAGTTCTAAACGGCAGTCTGCCGAAAAAACGCAGGAATACCTGGATGAGCTGGCTTTTCTGGCCACCACGTCCGGTGTAAATACACTCCATACGTTCACGCAGAACCTGGACAAACCAGACCTGCGCACCTATGTCGGCAAAGGCAAGCTGGAAGAAATAGTAACCTATGTGACCGATAATCCCGTGGACATGGTCATTTTTGACGATGACCTTTCCCCTTCACAGGTGCGCAACCTTGAGAATGTCTTTAAGGAAAAAGAGATAAAGGTGCTCGACAGGAGTCTGCTTATCCTGAACATATTTGCCATGCGTGCCCAAACCGCCCAGGCCAAAACCCAGGTGGAACTTGCACAGTACCAATACATGTACCCAAGGCTGACACGGATGTGGACGCACTTGAGCCGGATCAAAGCCGGTGTGGGTATGCGCGGGCCGGGTGAGAAAGAGCTTGAAACCGACCGGCGTATTGTACAGGATCGTATCGCTTTCCTCAAAGAAAAACTGGAGAAATTTGACCGCCAAAGCATTACACGCAGAAAAGAACGTAACCGGCTGGTAAGGGTAGCGCTCGTAGGATATACCAACGTAGGTAAGTCGACGCTGATGCAGCGCCTGTCAAAGTCCGATGTTTTTGCTGAAAACAAGCTATTTGCTACGGTGGACTCTACCGTCCGCAAAGTAACTATTGAAAACGTCCCATTTCTGCTGACGGATACGGTCGGATTTATACGGAAACTACCCACTACCCTGATCGAATCCTTCAAATCCACTTTGGACGAAGTTAGGGAAGCCGATATCCTGTTGCATGTGGTGGATATCGCCCATAGTCTGTTTGAAGAGCAGATTGAGGTGGTCAACTCGACACTGGCTGAAATCGGTGCTTCCGACAAGCCCGTGATTATCGTCTTTAATAAAATCGACCTCTACCACAAAATGGTCAGTGAAGAGCCTGTCGATGACGAATTGGTAGACACAGCCGTGGTACAACCTCCGTCCCTGCCTAAGTTGATTCATCAGCTCAAGCGCAGCTATGTTAACCAGCAATCTACCCATGTAGTTTTCATCTCCGCCGAACAGAAGGAGAACATGGACGAACTCCGGGATACGCTTTTCAAACTCGTCAAAGAGAAGCATTTCGAGATCTATCCCAACTGGGTTAACATGAATTACACGGATTTTGAACAGGATTGACTTGCGTATTAGTCATTTTTTCCAGACCTTTGCAGTCCTGTCGTGAAGGCGTCAAGCCCGGATGATCATGACTGCGTAGTTCAACGGATAGAATAGAAGTTTCCTAAACTTTAGATATGGGTTCGATTCCCGTCGCGGTCACAGAAAGTAACATCAGCTCAGTCGGAAGGCTGGGCTTTTTTCGTCATAAAGCCAAGTAGCTAATGCCCGAGCCCTATCTATAAAAGTTACGCATTATTTCGGAGAATTCCAAGAAAAATCCTCCGAAATAATTTCAATAGGGATCAGATCGCCTGGTTCCTGATTCAGGATCAAGTAAAGTCGACCTCGAAGAGGTCATATATCTATAGCCAGAAAGAAAAGAGCGATTTTTTTTGGGACCCCGAAGGGGTCCTATGTTTCTTAACAGCTTCGGGTCGGAGACGGTTGCTTTGAAACTTCCTGACCTCAGTTCATTTACGGCACCAGCGACCCCATTCTTTTGCCCTCCTATTTCCAGATAATCATCCATAAAACCATGGACACCGCTGTGATGATGACGATACCCGCAACGTCCAGGAGCGAACCTGCATTGCGCATATCAGCCGCCCGGATCCGCCCGCTTCCAAACACGATAGTATTCGGAGGGGTGGCTACGGGAAGCATAAACCCGAGCGATGCAGCCAAAGTAGCCGGTACCATCAGCATCAACGGGGGCAGGTCGGTTACTTTTTCAATGGCTATTAAAATAGGGAGCACCAATTGTATACATGCCACATTTGAAGCAAGTTCGCTAATGATACAAACGATAACGCAAATGCCGCCGATAATAACAATGGGAGACGCGTCCTTTAAGAAAAGTAGTTCTTTCGCCAGCCAGTTGCTAAGACCCGACTGGTCGCAGCCTTTCGC
>CAZAVR010000658.1:0-2430 GCA_964488435.1 uncultured Cytophagales bacterium
GTGTGGCTCGTTTAAAATTGTAGGCAGTCTGCCAAATAACGGGTAAATATTGCATCAGGTAATTGCCGCTTTTATCGGGCTGAAAATTAGCCTTCTCCATCAGATTATAGACATCTGACGGAAAACCTTGGGGCAAACCTCTTTCCAATTCCAATAACTTGATAATCTGCTCTTTGAGCTCCAAGACATAGGGCAGTTCCTTGTCCCAGTTGAAGGCAAAAAGCAGTTCACTCAAGTGCTGCTGGTTTTGTCGACTCTCGTCGTAATGCACATACTGGTAGCCGAATATGGAAAAAGCGTTCTTAGTGGTCTCAACTAAGCTCTCACTTTCGGCCTTCCATTTAAAAACGTGTGCTTTGGCCTGCTTTTCAAACTGTTCAGAAATTAGGGCTGCCTTTAGCAACGGGTATTTCGCACCGACCATTGCCATCCCCCCCCGAGAGCGTAAACTTAGGGCTTTGGCAAACCCACTTTCTGAATTCCCGGTTAATTTCCACCGCCATATTTGCCAGCACGTCCCATTTTCCCACGATGAAAAGATCATCTCCGCCCGAATAGATAATCTGTGTGTAGGACTCGTAATCAGCGTTTCCAATTCTTATCCTATTAAGATACCCCTTAAAGAAATAGTCAAGACTTCGGCTCAGTGTGCTATATCGACTAAAGGTTCGTTTCGAAGGCGCAAATCCTTTTTGAAAAACAGCCCCTAATCCATCAACGTCCATTCGCAGCACACCCAGGCGCACCAGGTTTGGCGCGGATAGCCGCTTTTCCTTCTTCTGATCTTCAAATTCAACTCCGGCGATTTCCTCGAAGGTCTTCGGGCCTGTAAGCGAGCTTTCGGGGTAGTCATTCCCTCCATAAAAGGTAAACCCATAGATGTTATTTATTCCTTTTTGAACCGTCTCCAAGAAATCAATTTTCTGTCCCGAAGAATGATCGGACGAGTTAAAAAAAATGACCCTGCAACTATCCACCGAACGGATATAAGCATCGTATTCCTGTAATTTGTTCCTGCTGATAAAGTAATTATAGTAAGGCAGGCCAATTAGCTGGAATCCTCGCTCTACGCCCAGTTGCCTCAATTCTTCTTTCGATTGAATCCAGTATTGAGTCGTTTTGAGTTTCTTACCTAATTCGATCTGGAGAAAGGTGTAGCTATTCACTTTTCTATCATCTTCCAGTTTTCTCCAGCCTTCTTTAAGATCCTCTCCGGTAATTGCATCCTTTTCTCTATTTCCCCCCTCATTAACCGGCTTAAAAAAAGAACCGTAGTTCTTGGCTATCTTCGCTTTGAAACGCTGCCCTTTTTTTACACCCAGTTTTTCTGCTACATCTGCCCATATATGGCCGATAGACTTTCGGATACCTTTATCATATTCGTCCTTATATTTAGGATCGTAATACAGTTCGGATTCTCCAAATGGGACAAAGTCCAGCACCAGATAAAGATCCGTGTTGTGAAACTCAAAAAGCTTATCCGCGATTTCATTCTCAAGAGCTTCCAGTCTCTCTTTCAGATCGCGGGTATTGGGAGCCAATATATAAAAGCCACCGCCGGACGCGTAAATCACATTGGCATCAAACAGGTTCAGTTCATCAAGGATCAACCTGACGATATTATCAACCAGCAACTGGAGATAAAACGAACGTCCTTTCAGGTTTTTTGCAGCGCCACGAGCGATGATCCCGTAAATAAATTTCTGTATCCCTGACAAATCACCCGCAATCAGGGCGAATGGCTTTTCCGCGGAGGATGGCATTTGCTTTGTACCCTTATTTTTTAGATAGTCGTACAATGAAATAGCGAAGGCAGATACCGTTTTAGAGTGATCAAATAACGATACATCCGGAAGGTGCATCGTACTACTTGGAATGCGGGTCGTGTACTTTTCCAAAAGAAAAAGCATTGTTTCCGCAAATACTTTAAATGTTTTCGCCTGAATAAATTTGACTTCATTCTGAAAGTCCTTCCAAAGTGTTAAATAGTCAGGTAGGTCGTTGTTCTCCGGAACTGGAAAATACTGATCGTTTAGCGTAATAGGCAGTGTGTTAAGCCGATGCCGATAAACTGGTTCAAAGTCCGGCTGCTCCGTCTTCTCCGAATCAATTCCTTCAAAAATTGAGCGCATCTTGATCCGCCTGAAAGCATCCCAGGCTCTGTCATCTTCTTCCAGGGCATCTTTCCAGCCCCACGAGTCCTCTTTTGAGCGATCTGTACCTGATGCATAATAATCTGCTTTCTGAATCAACAATTGGAGCCAATCACTTGCGTCTGGGTTATGATGTGCAGCGGAGAGGCGCATTAACCCACCCGGACTAATGTTTGCCTTTTCTGCACGCGCTATTTGTGTCAAGTGAACTTCCTGATCCTCAAAAAAACTGGGCAGTCCACAACACATGCTTGTGAGAGTAAACTCCCTTATATTG
>CAZAVR010000659.1:0-2086 GCA_964488435.1 uncultured Cytophagales bacterium
GTTACTGACCGTCCTGGTTTTTGTTATCTCCCTGATAAAAGGCGACAGACAAAAAAGGCCACGTCTGATGAGCTTTTTCATCGGTTCTTATATTCTGGCAACGGTATTTTGTATTGTGAAGCCGGGAATGTATTTCACGCACTATTTCCTGCTTCTATTACCGGTGATCGGCGTTGTTCTTGCGGATTCTTTTTTTGCACTCGATAAAGTCATAACCGGACCTTCATACCGGAAAGCAGGATTGGTTTGGGCAGTTGCTGTCGTCGTAATGGGTGCTAACCTCTGGTGCTTCAATTACCTGAAATATAAAACGCTGAACAGATACCCAATCCCGTCGCCATTAGCCAAAGGCCCGGTGGAGAAAGAGATTCTGAAATACGCTGCTCCGGGTGACTTCCTGGCCATATGGGGATGGTGGACCGCCGGCTATGTACATACGGGTATGATTCAGGCCACCGCCGAAAATCATCCGGTGAGAGGGCTGATAAAGAATTCTCTAAGTCAGCTATATTTAGACCGATATGTTAAAAATCTGGCGAGAACCAACCCGCGCGTATTCGTAGACCCCGTCGGATCATCTTACAACATGACGATGGTCCACCAGTCTGAAAACTTTGAAATCGTACCCCATCTGAAGGACTATATACAGGAGCATTACCGTTTGGCCGGCACCGTCGAAAAGGTCCGGATTTATGTGAGGAAAGACATCCCTTTAGAAACGGGGAATTGAAAGCCCTAATCATAGCGTGATACGGCACCCTTCCCTGTCAGAAATCCATTCGCTTTGATCGTGTATTCGTGCCGGTACCCTTCAAAAAACCGAAACTCATCCGCTATCTTCCTCAGACCAGCTTTTTACCCACAGGCCTTTCCATAGAACGAGCTTTTGACGATTTCGCCGTGGATTACAAGATCTTCTCGGAAAAATTCCCACAATTCTCCGGACATTCCCGAAAAAAAGCCGGTGAATTCTCCGGAGGGGAGCTCAGGACAATAGAAATCTACCTTATTGTGAAGACAAAAAGTGACTTCGCCCTTCTCGACGAACCTTTCACCCACTTGAATCCCATACATATAGAAGGTGTAAAAGCACTACTCACAGAAGAAAAGTACAACAAAGGCCTGGTTGTCACCGACCACATGTACAGGCATATACTGGATATACAAGATCGCCTGTACCTCCTTTCCAATCGAAAAACCCACCATGTACACAATCTCCAACAGATAGAGGACCTTGGTTATGCGCGTTTATGATCGCTAAAAATATTTTCCAGCCATTATACCGTCAACCGAACCATGTACAAAATCGCAGATAAGCCGGTTGTTTACGTTTTTATTACATTTACATTAAAAAGAAAATTTATTGTTACTTTGCAGTAAGTATCCCTGATAAAACAATCTGCAATGCAAAAGCCAGCAAGGCTGACGACATTTCCCAAGCAAGATGAGCTCTTTCAGCGCATTTCTGAAGGAGATGAGCGGGCTTATGCCTTGTTTTTCAATCATTATTACCGGAACCTCCGCCCATTTGTTCTCAGGTTTACCAAGTCTTCTGCAGATGCCGAAGAAGTCCTTCAGGATGTTTTCCTGCGGGTATGGCTCAACCGCGACAAGATCATCGACATTGAACATATTGATGCCTGGGTCTATAAGGTAGCTTCGCGCGAATGTCTTTCCTTCCTGCGAAAAAATCTTTCTGTGAGAACCACTTTGACGGGAATAAAAGAATCTGAGGAATTTCCGGATCCCCGTGGATACACCCCACTTGATACCATAAGTCTCGAAGAAATCAACCGTGCCATCGCTGTAGTCGTAGACAACATGCCTGCTCAGCGCAAAAAGATCTACCAGATGAGCCGTGACGAGGGCCTCAAACCGGCTGAAATTGCTGAAGCGCTTTCCCTGTCTGTCAGCACCGTCAAAAACGTTCTTACCACCTGCCTTAAGGAAATACGGGCATTTCTGGTCCGCGCAGGATTCGATTTCTTGCTGATCTTACCTCTCCTGTTAAAAAATTTCTGAAAATTCTTCATTTTCGATAGTACGTTTTGTCGGGGAGCGCTTCTATAGCGTTAGCAACCCTGAT
>CAZAVR010000659.1:2096-2425 GCA_964488435.1 uncultured Cytophagales bacterium
TACTCCCGATAACTCGTTACTGAAAATGGACAAAGAACGAATTGCTTACCTGCTGGAAAAATACGTCGAAGGTCAACTAAGCCCTGTTGAAAGGGAAGAGCTTTATCTGCTTGCCAACGAGGATAACAATTCTGACTCACACGAGATGATGCGCGCCTGGATGGAGCGGGAGATGCATGCGGCCTCACTTGAAATGGAAAATATTCAGGAGTCTGATAGCAGGGAAGATATTCTGAAAAGGATCCTTGCGATTGACAAGGCACAAGACCAGAAAATGCTGACTTCCTACAGGGCTCCTTTTTTCAAATGGAGCTGGATGGCTGCTGCCA
>CAZAVR010000660.1:0-2416 GCA_964488435.1 uncultured Cytophagales bacterium
TGGGTAATACTTTAAATTCTTCTTTGAAGAGACGGGCAAAATACTTGGGATTATTAAACCCGACCTGATAGGCAATTTCTGAAATGGTGAGCTGACTTTTTTCCAAAAGCGAAGCCGCCCGCCTCATACGAATAATCCTGATGAATTCAACGGGTGTTTTACCGGTAAGTGACAGAAGCTTTTTGTAGAGGTACATTCTACTCATAGCCATTTCAGAACTAAACTCCTCTACGGTATACTCCGCGTTGGCGAGGTTATCCTCTATAATTTTGATGGCCTTGCTGATAAACTGCTCATCCACTGACCGGATGACAATCGGACTGGGTTCAATTTCAATGTGCTGTTGGAATTGCTTCTGGATCATCTCTCTGCGTATAATCAGGTTTTTGATTCTGGCCAGCAATATATCCATACGAAAAGGTTTGATAACGTAAGCATCGGCTCCGGTCTCGTAACCCTGTAGCTTTTGCTCATCTTCTGCTCGGGCAGTCAGTAAAATGAGTGGGATATGAGAAATCCTACTGTCCGTTTTAATCTGCCTGCACAGCTCAATCCCATTCATTTCAGGCATCATCACGTCGCTTACGATCAGGTCAGGAACCAAATCGAGCGTCATACTGAGTCCCGTCTTTCCATTGGAAGCCTCATACACCAGATATTCCCTGCCCAGTGTTTCCTTCATATAATCCCGGAAATCATCATTGTCCTCTACTATAAGAAGCACGGGCTTGTCGGATTTCTTGTCGGATCTCGGTTGTGTCTCAGATTCCGTTGTCAAACTTTCCACGACCACATGCGTTTCCTGAGCGTCCTGCAATGGGATGGTCACTATAAACACACTTCCAACAGCCACCTCACTCTCCACCCGGATGGTACCTCCGTGTAATTTGACAAATTCCCTCGTGATTGAAAGCCCTATACCACTCCCCTGGTTAACGATATGACTCGGCAGGTCGTGTTGAAAAAAGCGATCAAAGACCCTGGGCAGGTCCGCCTCCGGTATTCCTATACCTGAATCTTTTACTCTGACCTCCAGATGAGTACCCGCCGACTCCCGGATGACAGCAAGCAGAACTTCTACCCGACCTTGCTCAGGTGTGAATTTGAAAGCGTTTGAAAGCAGATTATACATGATTCTTGACAGTTTCTCCGGGTCGAAGCGCGCGTGTAGCGAATCCCTTTCAGCGTAAAACCGGAAGGTAATATGCCTCCGCTCCGACAACTCCGAAAACGTGTAGGCAATTTCCCGTATGAACTGAACAATGTCTCCTTTCTCCGGATTGTAGACAGCATCCTCCACTTCCATTTTTTTAAAGTCAAGTAACTGGCTCACCAGATTGAATAAACGGGTGGCATTGCGGTGGATCAAAGCCAGCTGATTTCTTATTTCCGGCTTGTGCTGTGTACTTTTGAGAAGTCCTTCGAGTGGCGTCAGCATGAGCGTCAGAGGGGTTCGGAACTCGTGGCTTACATTCGTAAAAAACTTAATTTTCATCAGGTCGAGCTCATGAAGCTGCTGCGCGTCTCTCCTTTCCTGAGCAAGTCGGTGATGCATGCGCTCTCGTTCCAACACAATCCAACGGGCCATTACCAAAGCTCCGATAACCGACAAAGCATACAATAGGTAGGCGAAGGGAGTTTTCCAGAAAGGCGGAAGTATACGGATACGCAAAATACGCTCCGCGGATCCTGAAGCGCTGTTTCTCATTTTGACCCGGAAAATGTAATCTCCTGGATCAAGATTGGTATAGGTTGCCTTGCGTGTGTTATTCTCTGCTTCAAACCACTGATCATTGAACCCCTCCAGCTTGTACAGGTAATGGTTCTTATCGGCATGCTGAAAATTCAGGGCTGCAAATTCAATCGTAAATACATTCTGACTGTGTGCCAGCACGATCTCCTCTGTTTGCACAATGGACTTGAGAAGCAGGGGCTTTCCGTCCTGCTGTTCTCCAGGCTTCAAACTTTTGTTGAAAACCTGAAAGTCTGTGAGCATTACCGGGGCACCTGAAGTTTCTTCATCTATCTTTTCCGGCCAAAAAATGGTAAACCCACCTGCCCCCCCGAAAATCAACTCTCCGCTGATCAGTCTTAAAGCCGCATTTTCGTTAAAACTTCGTCCCTGCAAACCATCTACTTCGTTATAGGTACGTACTACAAACCGGTCCGGGGCATTCCCCTTCCAGGTTTCTACCTTAAGATGCACCAGGCCCTTTGCCGTGCCCATCCACAAATGGTTGCGCCTGTCTGCCGCCACTGTAAGAATGCCGTTATCGGGAAATCCGTCACGGGTATCGAAAGTCCTGAACGAACCCGTCTTCTTATCAAACAGATTAAGTCCGCCTGTAGTACCGACCCAGATATTACCCAGGGAATCACTTAGTATGGAAGTTACCCGGTCGTTGCTCAAACTACC
>CAZAVR010000661.1:0-2412 GCA_964488435.1 uncultured Cytophagales bacterium
TGCTCCCAATTGCGGCCTTCTGTCAAAACTCCGGCTATCAGGGGTCAGTTTATAAATTCCCTGAGCTGAAAACTCAAACAGGTCATTACGAAAATGCAAATTACGCTGCAAATGAGGCAAATACCCTCTCTTACCCTTATTCATCGCATAATCATCCCCCACAATCCTCGCCCAGGAAAGCGTAGCTCTTGCAGCAAGACGGTTGGTAAAATGCCGTGTATAATTTCCGGTCACACTATACCTCATCAGGTAGAAGGTGGACTCCACCGGACGATTCAGTCCCGCCAGATCACCATAGTAATTCGATGTACCAATTCCAAACCCCGCAGTAGAATAGGGGATAAAAAAGTTCTGTGTACGCTGTGCGTTTGCTTCCGGCAGACCTAATGACAGTGCAAGCGAAAGCGCTCCCGAGATCCGGAAAAACGCCCACCCCAATGACCTGTTCAATTTGTAGCGTGACATATTCAAGTAATTATCAAGATTAGTTTCGTGTTTCGGCAATATCACTATTGAAACGTTATCACCAGTACTTTATTTAATTAACCCGCCTTTATTTGTCAAAAATGGCAGTATTATCCCTGAGAAGCACTCATTTTTTAATAGAACCCGAAAGATTAATCACGCCCTGTTCATTCCCGACGTATCGCCTGGCCCTCAAAAACCGGCGTGTATTTAACTCATCATAGTTCCCGGAGGCAGGATCTACACTACTGATCCGTATGTGGCCGGAAGCATGTATGAATTCATTTTTTCCTAACCACATACCTACATGTGTTACCTTCTCGCGGGTATCTGAAGTTGCCGGGGTTCCAAAGAACAAGAGGTCTCCCACTTTCAGTCCCTCAAAATGCCCCGTAGTACTTACCGGCTCACCAGCAAAAACCTGTTGTGATGCATCTCTTGGCAAAACCCTTCCATTGAGAAAATATACCGTTTTGGTGAATCCACTGCAATCCATCCCTTTGGCGGAAGTACCTCCCCAAAGATAAGGAACGCCCATAAATCTACGTGCTGTCTGCTCAAGCACAGCCTCATTGACCTCAACACGCTGCGCCCACTTGCTGTAAGGAAGCGCCTTGGCCTTCTCTACAAACCCTTTTCTACCATCAGGAAACGCTACTTCGAGGAACTTCCCCTGCTGTCCTGTGAATGCAAGCTGATCGCCTGCTACGAGGTCAGAAACTACAGATGCATCTGATTTGGCAGCTGAAAAAACGAAACCAAAAGTATCCAGAAACATAACCTTGTCGCCCGTCTCCCACGCCTCCGCTCTTCTTTTGCCGACACGAACAAAACCTCCGGCATCCAGCCATCCGAGATAGCCATCGGGTGTTTGCACAAGATACCATCCGCCCTGCTTTTCATAAACCTTTAAGATGGCCCCCATAAGCGCTTGGGTAGACAGCTCGGCAGAATGGGCCGGGTTACTTCTGATATTGGCGACAGAAACGCTGACGATTCCGTAGATTTCTTCGCCCAGGTCAGCTTCAGGAAGTGACCTGATCTGATCCTGAAACGCTATGCCCTGATTTTTCAACGTCTGCAACAATGCCTGCCTGGCTTCGGGCAGATTGGTTGATCCTGTCAGGTTACCCTGGTCGTCCGATTCTATTTTGAAGATTGCGACACGACCGTCAGGAGCAAACTCTGATTTTATCTTATCAATGATGCGCTTTCTTTCCTCACTTTTTTGGGCCACTGCGACAACAGAAAGCAAGAAAAATCCACTTATCAGTAATACTCTTTTAGCAAACATTCTGTAAAGGTTTTGTACTCATGATTTCTGATGAAGTAATGCAACAGCATCATGGCTTTATTTTTCTGCTTCAAGAACAGCCAGGCACTTCTGGAGGCTATCCCTCCAATAAGAAATCTCCACACCCAGTTGGGTCTTGATCTTGGTTTTGTCCATCACCGACCAGGCGGGACGCACGGCTTTTGCCGGATACTCAGACGTTTTTACGGGTAACAGCCTGACGGACGTACCGCTAATATCAAAAACGGCCCTGGCAAAATCGAACCAGGAGGTAACACCTTCATTGCTAAAATGATAAACCCCGTAAGCTTTACTTCCCGAGGCAATAATATCCAGAATTGCTTCAGCCAGGTCCATCGCATAGGTAGGCGAACCCACCTGATCCGCGACCACGCCCAATTGCTCCCGTTCTCTTCCCAGACGAAGCATGGTTTTCACAAAATTATTCCCGAATTCAGAATAAAGCCAGCTTGTCCGCAAGGTGAAGTAATTTTCAAGCGCCTCTTCTACCCCTTTCTCCCCCTCCAGTTTCGTCAGACCGTATACATTGTCCGGCATGGTAGGATCCGTTTCCGTCAACAGCTTTGGAACATTCCCTTTGAAAACGAAATCAGTAGATATATGGATGAGTGTAGCCTGGTGTTTTCTACAGA
>CAZAVR010000662.1:0-2402 GCA_964488435.1 uncultured Cytophagales bacterium
GATATGAAAAAAAAATGGCGTACCTTACTAGATTATTGTAGTGTAACACGACACTACAGAACCACGCGCACTACAAATTATTCATTCTGCTAAACCTTGCCGTTCGGAAAATTTAACGATCATTTTAAAACCTTCCAATTTAAAGCATAATGACTCCGGCGTTTTGTACTGCCGGTTCAACGGATAATATTGTTTTTGAATTTAGTATATAGCAAGACATGGGAGAAATCCATACTTTTCAGGGAATTGGAACCCTAAGTGATCACGAGCTATGGGTCAGGATGAAGTCTGGTGACGCCAATGCTTACGAATTAATATACAAACGATTTTTCAATGTAATGGCCAAATACGGGCTAAAAATCGCCAAAGATCCGCAGCTTGTTGAAGACGCCATACAGGATGTTTTTATAGATATCTGGAGGCGCCGGGAGTTTCTGACAGAAGCAGACAACCCTAAGTTCTACCTGTTCAGAGCGATCAGAAATAAAATTCTTCGCAATTCGCAGAAAGACCCCATCGACAAAAGCAATGACATTGACGATTTTCTTGATTACCTCGTAACACTTTCTGAAGAACATCAAATCATCGACAAGGAAACACAACGGGATCAGATAAAACGAATACAGGAAGCTATTTCTAACCTGAGTCCCCGACAACAGGAGGTCATTAACCTTCGTTTCTACCATGGACTGAGTATTGATGAAATCAGCGCTCTAATGGCTCTGTCCAAGCAAGCTGTTCATAACCTGGTGTCCCGGTCTTATGCAGTACTCAGGATGATTATCCAGTTCTTTACCCTGCTCCCGGTCTATGCTGTAAAATAATCTGAAAAAAAATTTCAATCACTGGTTAGTTTATTCCCAAACCTGTACCTGCTCTTTATAAAGCAAAATTTACAGGTTAAGAAATGGCTAATTTTTCGGGCATTCCCGATTTTCTTAATAACGACTCATTTATCAAATGGGTATTATTCGGCGAAAACGACAACTACTGGAAGCAGTTCCAGACCTCCTATCCTGAACAAGCAGAGCTTCTTCGACAGGCCAGGGAACTTATTCTCAAAATTCACCAATCTGAAAATATATCCGTTCCGCTGAATGAGCAGGAAACCTGGGCTAAAATCAGGCAGGCTATCAGCGATGATAAGCCTGAGGTTAAAAAGTGGTCGACCCCTACGACAAGGCGCTTTTTTTCAAGAACGTTTTGGGCGGCGGCGAGCGTAATCCTTCTCCTTGGAGTTTCGCTGTTCTGGTACTACGAACAGTCTGACTCCAGCGCCTATACCCGGAATATCGGACAAGTAAGCGAAGAAAAAACCTTGATTGAAAAAATCAACGATTCTCCCAACCCATTGAAGATTGTACTGGACGACGGCAGCGTAGTGATGCTGAAACAGTTCGGTAAAATCTCCTACCCGGCCACTCCTGATTCTGCTATCAGGGAAGTTTACCTGAGCGGAGAAGCTTTCTTCAGCGTAAAAAAAGACCCCTCACGCCCGTTTTATGTATATGCCAATGAGGTGGTTACCAAAGTTCTCGGTACAAGTTTCACCATCCGTGCTTTTGAAGATGATCCTCAGGTAATCGTAAAGGTACGGTCAGGGAGCGTATCTGTATTCTCCCAAAAATCTGCGAGCGATGCAGCCAGCAGGGAACTGAACGGACTGATTATTCTGCCCAACCAGGAAATCGCCTATAACCGCTCCGAAGTCCGGTTTAGCAAACGGCTCGTGGAAGATCCTTTGCCTCTGCAGGATACTCCGGCCACACTCATTACCGCTTATGAAGAAATTGAGGTCCCTAAACTGCTTCGTGTCCTGGAAAAGGTATACGGGGTAAATATCATCTTCAATGAAGATGCCCTCTCCTCATGCATTATCACGACCAACCTGAACCAACAATCACTTTTTGAATCCGTAGACATCATCTGCAAGACGATCAATGCCAATTATAAGGTAATTGATACGCAAGTGATCATCGAATCCGGAGGATGCAATTAGCACTACTTTACTCTATCATAACATCCATCACAAAACCGACCGCCGTATGAAGAAAAAATACTAAAACCATGAAATGAAAATCCATCTGAAATGTTGCCCCAAAGTTAAAATCGCTGTAAAGCGGTACGATTAAAATCCTTTTGTTTTCCCAATCAAAAACTACTGAAGGTATGTTAAAAACTACTCATGAGGTAAGAGCTTCCCACTTGTTCAGGATGTTCCTTATCCCTATTTTTCTGACCGTTTTGTGTACGGGCCTCAGCCATGCGAATGCCGGTTCCACGCAAACAGGCATCAAGTCAATCATTACACTGCAAGTCCGCAACGGCGATCTGAAAGCTGTCCTGAAGGACATAGAAAAACAAGCCCAGCTTTCCTTTTCTTACCAGAAAGACGTTATCTC
>CAZAVR010000663.1:0-2398 GCA_964488435.1 uncultured Cytophagales bacterium
TAAAGATCCAGTTACGGTACTTGAAAAAGAAATTTCCGATAGCTACCATAGAAGAGTTTTTTTTCGCCCAGAGGGAAAAGAAAGCGATTTATTTTTTTGTTGCAATGATCCCGGCGAAATTATACCACTTAAAAAATACTTCGCAATGTGCGAATCCATGGTCACGCAGCAGGGTGATATTTTCGCTTAGTTTATAAGGAACCAGCACATTTTCCAGGGCTTCTCTTTTTTGAGAGATCTCCATTTCGCTGTAATTATTGCGGCGTTTGTAATTATAATAGTAGTCGATAAAGTCACGGTTGAAATTGCTTTCTTCGGCTAATATCTTTTCTACCAATATCAATACACCGCCGGGGTTCAGGCCATCATAAATATTTTTTAATAATCGTTCCCTGTAGATCGGACGGGGTGGAAAAGAAGGTAAACCCTATGCAGAAGGGTTGGTAACAGAAGGCATCTTCACGCATTGCCGTAATCCTTTGTATGTAGGAAATATTTTAATGCTGCTGGGTGTAGGCATTCTCGCCAACTCTTTATTTTATACGGCCATCATGATCCCGGTCTTCTTATTCATTTACCAAGCCATCGTATTAGCCGAAGAAAATTTTCTCCGCGGAAAATTCGGGGCCGGCTTTGATGAATACTGTAAAAAAGTGAACCGCTGGGTTCCCAACCTCAACGGCATCGGTAAAACATTTGCGAGTATGGAGTTCAACTGGAAAAGATGGATCCTGAAAGAACACACCACGCAATTCATCTGGCTCATCGGTATCACTCTTTTATTATTACTCAATTACCCCGAACTCACCCGCCATGACGAACAGCAAAGAAATATACTCGGCGCTATCATCCTCGGAGCTCTCCTGCTGATCTATATTCTTATCCGTTATCTGAAAAAAACGGGGAAGTTCAGGGAGTAGTTGGAAAGATCGAAAGTCGGAAAGTATATTCCCTTACAAGCTATTGTCTTGCGGACTTACGCACTTCCCTCAATTCGTTTCCCGCCTTCGTAAACAAGCCTGCCCATTTCTTGTTATTTTTGTGTATCAAATTTGGAGCTATGATCAAAACAGGCAATCCTATTATCAGCATCTATACTGAGATGACCCCCAACCCGGAGACCATGAAGTTTGTGGCTAACAAGCTGTTATATCCCGGTAAAAGCATCGATTTCCCCGATGCGGAGAGTGCCAAACCTTCGCCGTTGGCAACAGAGTTGTTTGGTTTTCCCTTTATCAAAGCAGTATTCGTAGCCAGCAATTTTGTGACCCTGACCAAGACCGGCGAGACCGACTGGCAGGATGTGATCCCTTCTATCCGCCAGTTTTTGAAAGATTACCTGGAAGAAGGTAAGGCGGTGATCAATGAAGAAGAACTGGCTGCGGTAAAACAATCCAGCAGCAATGAAGTGGCTGCCGATGATGATGATGTGGTAAAACGTATCAAAGAATTGCTCGATAACTATGTTCGTCCTGCAGTGGAAATGGATGGAGGTGCTATCCAATTCAAAAGCTATGAAGCCGGTACGGTTAACTTAGCCATGCAGGGAAGCTGCAGTGGTTGCCCTTCTTCCATGATCACTTTGAAAGCCGGTATTGAAGGCATGATGAAGCGGATGATCCCTGAAGTAAAAGAAGTAGTGGCAGAAGCAGAATAAGTCCGCTTGCAAATATTTATGTAGAAAGCAGCCCAGCAGCTGCTTTTTTTATTGGCTACGGATTATACAGATGTAACCGTATTTTTCGTACTCTTTTCAGCCAGACCAAAAGAACTGAACTCGAAAAGAATACCGCTTTCTTATGGATCTGATTTGTGTTAATTCGTGTAATCCGTGGCAATAAAACACCTGCCGGCAGGCAGGTCTGTGGCCAACTCTTACTTTGTTGATTTCCTCCAGGTCACATTCCTTTCCTTTAAATAATCCAGCACAAAATCAAAACAGTCTTTGCGATGCCCGATCAGTTCAGGAGGAAATACACCTTTTTCGGTGAATAGTTTATCAGTGATGAGATGCACAGCAGCGGTGCAGGTATAGCCTGTTGTCCGGGCCATCGAAGAAGTTTTAGTCACAGGATCATACCGGTCGAGCAGATCATATGTAACAGTTTCCTTCTCCCCAACCACTATCACTTTCATTACGGTGAATTCTTCTTCCTCCGGACCCAGCTTCCATTCGTTCACCAATATTTTTGATGTGAACTCCAGTGGTGAGACAGATGTGTCATTAATGTGCAACGGCGTCAAATCAAAAAAACCAGCTTGCTGCAACGCAATGATCAGATCAATATGCCCGGGATAACGAAGTGTTTTTTCTTTCATGTCCGGGATATGATGCATTGTAAAGATCAATGAACGAAGTCCGTCGGTATTAAATGCTTCCAGCTCACCCACCTCATCA
>CAZAVR010000664.1:0-2067 GCA_964488435.1 uncultured Cytophagales bacterium
CCGGAACGAGTTCGTGGCGCTAAGTGAAGAAATGCAGTTCATTCAGGATTACCTGAGTTTACACGTTCTGCGCTTTTCTCATGCATTTAAATATGAGCTTAGGGTGGAGGGCGATATAAAAGCGGTTCAGCTAGCCCCTCTGCTTCTGTTGCCACTTATTGAAAACGCCTTAAAGCACGGAGTCACCAACGACCCTACCCTGCCCATTACGATTGACCTGGTCGTTCGAGACGCGCGATTGACTTTTTACGTAACAAACCGTATCAATAGGAAATCACAGGTTCAATCTACCGGTATAGGACTGAAAAATGTAAAGCGGCGACTGATCCTGCTTTATCCGGATCGTCATATCTTGTCCACTAAAAGTGAGGGTGAGATTTTTCATTCATCCCTCGTGTTAATCTTATGACCTACCAGCTGATTCGCTGTCTGGCGCTTGACGATGAATTGTATGCCACACAGGTAATTGAAACGTACCTTGCTCAAACTCCCGGATTCGAGCTGGTTAAAGCAACCAGCGACGTTTACGAGGGAATAAAACGGGTCCATGACGGACTGGTCGACCTGGTATTTTTAGACATTCAGATGCCTGAACTCAATGGATTGCAATTCATGAAAATTTGTGGCGACAACTGCAAAGTCATTTTTACAACTGCATATCCGGAATACGCATTGGACGGTTTCAATTTAGATGTGGTAGACTATCTGTTGAAGCCCATTGAATTCGAACGTTTTCAACGTTCGTTGACTAAATTTCTCGCTTTGAACGCTAAGCCTTCCGTGGTTCAAATCAAAGACCATATTTTTTTGAAAGGCGATGCGAAAAATACGTTTCACCGGGTAGCGTTTGAAGATATTCTATATATAGAAGGGTTAAACAACTACATATCCGTTTATACGACAACGCAGCGGATTGTGACTTATATGACTTTGAAAGATATTATTGAAATGCTGCCGGCTACGCAGTTTTGCCGCGTGCACCGTTCCTATATCATATCATTGGCCCATATTCGTCTGATTGACGGCGGACAGGTTTACCTGGGTGCCAAAGGAGTTCCCATTAGCGATGGTTATAAATCCGGCTTTTTCGAGCTGATTAGCGGACGATAGTATGTAGCTGAATGGGTTGACAAAAGTATTTCTTGGAATTCCCGGAAATAATTCGTAACTTTTATAGATATACCCTCGTGTTGGATATTTATGTTCCCGGTGCTTTGCGTCAAACTGATTCGATCTGGACGGCCTGTTGTAAGCAAAAAAGGCTACTTTTCAGTGACCTTTTTCCGTGGGAATTGACGGATTCGAAAGGCAACGGCTGATCGTGAACCCGACCCCGCCCCTCTGCTTGTAGGGCAGTTCTAATATCACGTAAAATAGAAAAGGCCATCTTTCGATGACCTTTCTTGTGAGGGCATAAAGGGATCATAGTCGAACTCCTTATTCCATTTTGGACCTTTTTAGATGAGGTTAAGTAGTTGAAAACCATATACTCCTGAATTGATTTTAAAGAGAATAAGCCTTACGGATTCGGTTTTATGATTTGTATAACAAAAACTGCTGAATGAAAATTGAAAGCTCAGATATCGAGTAGCTCCATTATAATTTGAGCGGAGCAACACTTCTATATTCTCAAATATTTGTAACTTTCTATCTCGGATGCCTTATCATCTGATCAATCGTTATTACGCCCCCAACCAATATCCTAAGTATAAAAATTCATGTTTACGTCCCTCCAAGAAATCGACGAAGCTCTTTTACGCGGTCAGACTCTGTCTTGGGTTGATCCTGAGACTCAAAAATCAGATTCGCTTACATTAAGCTCAGCCTCACAGCGGGCCTTGTATCGATACCTTCAAAGCTCGCCGATTTTAAATGCTGGAAGCCTAAGCGATACCTTTATCGATGGCCTAAAAGAAGCCTTTAACTCACCGCAAGACCATCTACAGGCTACCCGCATCGCTGAAGTAAAGGAGAGCACTGATCTAACCAAAACCTGGCTGCTTCACAAAATCGAAACGTACGGCTTTGGTGGAATTAATTTATTTAAGGGAGAGGTCTTCTCATATG
>CAZAVR010000664.1:2077-2390 GCA_964488435.1 uncultured Cytophagales bacterium
GCTTTGCAGCCAAAGTATAAGTCTTGAAGGCGAAAATGGAAGTGGTAAGAGTTCTTTGATTTCTGCGATTCAGTGGGCGCTGACAGGACAGATTATTAAAGATAAGCCAGATCAAAAAAAACTCGAAAATGCAGAATCGGTCTACTCAAGTGAAGACAACCGAGTGATTGGCAGTTGGCCGCCAATCGCAGCCTATCCCCCAGATAAACAAAGTCTCTCGGACTCTCCTCTCGTCTGGGTGCAATTGGAATTTATAGACCAATGCCGTTTACTTAAGCGCTACAGCCTTTTATAATTCATGTAATGCTTTCGT
>CAZAVR010000665.1:0-2387 GCA_964488435.1 uncultured Cytophagales bacterium
GCCACAGGAAGGTGCACATCAAACCCCTCCAGAAATTTGACAAGATACCGGCTCCAGCTAATACTCACTGTAGCAGATCCCACAGCGTACTCCAGTACGAGGTCCCAACCGATAATCCAGGCGATAAACTCTCCCATGGTCGCATAGGAATAAGTGTAAGCGCTTCCGGCCACAGGGATCATGGAAGCAAATTCGGCATAGCAAAGGCCTGCAAAAGCACATCCCAGCGCAGCCACTACAAAGGAGAGGGTAATCGCTGCTCCGGCCTGGTTAGCCGCAGCACCACCGGTAATGGAGAAAAGGCCCGCGCCAATGATAGCGCCGATCCCCAATGCAACCAGGCTCGCGGGACCCAGCGTCCGCTTTAACTGATTGCCCTCGCCGGTTGATTCCTGCAAAAGCTTGGCTAAAGGTTTTCTAACCCAAATTTGATTTGCCATATAATATTTTTGACGTTTAGGAACAGGTTTTGACGAATGGGTCAAACCATAAGAGTTTAGCATATTTTATTCTGCAAGAATAAATAAAAAAACATAATTCTATTGCATTTTGTACTGACATTTCTTACAAACGGCGGCTGGGAAGCAGGAGAGCAATTTCGCCGAAAAATAAGCAAGAACATGGATTATGTCGTATTATTGTAATGTAGATTCTATACAATCTGCTAAAAAGCTTCTTTAACTACCCCGACCCCATGACTCATCTGACCAGGCGCAAGCTTCTCAAAACCTTACCTTTGCTGGCCGCAGCAGGTACGATTAAAACAACAAGAGATCCCAAGATTCTTCTCAGATTTGCCGTCGCATCTGACGGACATTTCGGGCAAAAGAACACCGACTATGAAAAATACCATTCCGATCTCATAGGCTGGCTAAACATGGAAAAAATACAGAAAGGGCTTGATTTTGTTGTGCTGAACGGCGACCTGGTACACGACGACCCTACCTTATATTTCGACCTGAAAAATACCTTGAAAAGGCTTTCGTCCCCGTACTACGTAACCCGGGGAAACCATGACCACGTGGCGAGAGACGTATGGGAAAGTACCTTCGGCTACCCTACCAATCATAGTTTTGTAAAGGGCGACTACGCCTTTGTGTTAGCCGACACCTCGAACGAAAAAGGAGAATATCTATGCCCTGATGCGGAATGGCTAAAAAGCGAACTTCAAAAATACAGCGCTAAAAAGGGCATCTATGTGTTCATGCACATAACGCCTGCCAAATGGACCCGGCACGGTATAGACTGCCCTGTGGTAATGGAGATGCTGGAGAAAACACCTAATGTAAAAGCCATCTTTAATGGCCACGACCACGATCAGGACGGCGTAAAATCGAACGGCGTAAAACCCTTCTTCTTCGACGGGCACTATGGCGGCAGCTGGGGTACCACCTACAAAGGTTACCGTATTGTGGAAATCAATTACGACGAGTCCTGGAAAAGCTATCAATACAACCCCGCGGCAGAGCCCATTTTGAATATGTATGAGAAGAAGTAGAAGTTTGCAAGACCTTTGGTGTAAGGCAAAGGGTGCTGACTGTATAGAAGAATTCAGAATATTGAAGATGATGGCAGTCTGTTATCCATCACCCTCAGAGCAAAAAAAGGCCAAAACAGAGCAAAAAAGCCTAAAGACAGGTCACATGTAAAAAAAAAATGCGTCTTGTTGCCGATAATTCAAATAGTTTTTATATTGCACCGTCTACTAAAAAAACACAATTAACTTTAAGCGCCTTCAGACTATCTGTTCAATTCTCAAAATCCGGCTGCCGATCAGCTCACACCGTTGACTGATATCCAGCTCAACTGTTTACTATTAATTAACACATTGCACACAAAACTAATCTCAGAAGCCCATCAGATAACCGACCTACCCCGAAACCCCGGCATGTATGCCAAGCCCGCATGCGGGACAGAAGAATTTCGTTACCTCCAAACTCAGGATCCATTAATGAGAATTGAGTTCCTACATTACACCGTTTCATAGTATTGTTTAAGATCGAACTACCTGGCATCTCCACACACTGTACATTCATAAAATCACGAAAGCTTAAGGTATGCAAGCCTGACGTTGATTTTCTGATGCAGGGAATCTAAGTCCTGTTTTTTGAATGAACAGGATTAAAAAAACAAAAGCACATTATTCCCGATGGGTTTAACCCATGAACAGGAATACCCGATCTTGACGGGAAGTGTGCTTAACCCGGTGGTTTAATCAACCGGCGGATATGATCTATAGAACATTAGATGAATAGAATATGGATAACTCTCCCAAAAAAGAGATTGACAGCGGGGACTATGGGGAATTGCAGGAAAAGACGACACAAATCGCGTCTGAAGAAAACGCCCTTGAGGGAATTTGCCGGCTAGCCGTTCTTATATGCGCC
>CAZAVR010000666.1:0-2154 GCA_964488435.1 uncultured Cytophagales bacterium
AAGGTTACAAACGGCACCAGCGCTGCATTTGATCCACCGGCCCCATACCGGGGACACGCTCATACCAGAGAGAGATCGGGGAGAAATAAACCACTGATTTTGCCCAATGGCAACGACCAGTAAAGGACAGAACCAAGGCGGCTCAATTAAACCCCGCCCTGAATTCCAGCGGACTTTGGTTCGTCTTGCTTTTGAACAATTTGCTGAAGCTTTGCGGATGTTCGAAGCCCAGCTCATAGGCGATTTCAGAAACAGATAGTTTGGTGGTCGAGAGCTTTTCCTTGGCTTTATCGATGAGCTTTTCGTGGATGTACTGCTGGGTGCTTTGTCCGGTCAGTGTTTTGAGTAATCCACGCAGGTAGCTCTGTGAGATGTTGAGCTGGCTGGAAATATACTGTACGGTGGGCAGCCCCTGGGAGCATAATGCTTCATCACCGAAATAAGCATTCATCAGTTGCTCCAGCCGGTCGAGTACCTGGTGATTGCTTTTCTTGCGGGTGAGGAACTGCCGTTGATAAAAACGCTCTGCATAATTCAGCAAGGTTTCCAGGTGGGAGATTAGGATGTCCTGGCTGAACCGGTCCATATTGTTGTGATACTCTGTCTTCAGGTTGTCGATGATACTATTAATGATCGTCTCTTCTTTATCGGACAGGAAGAGCGCTTCATTGACCGCGTAATCAAAGAATTCATACTGCTTTATCTTTTTTGCCAGCGCCGTTCCCCACAACAGATCGGGATGGATCAGCAATATCCAGCCGGAGAGATCATCCCCGGGGTTTGGCCCCGCGCCGCGCAGGACCTGGTTCGGCGCTACGAAATACATCATTCCTTCATCAAAATCGTAAGTCTGCTGTCCGTAGAAGAGCTTATTGGAGAATCCACGTTTTAAGGAGATGTAATAAAAATCGAACATGGCGCTCATCTCCGTCATGCCTTCAGGCATTTGTAAGGCAGCATAATTCACGACGCTGATCAGCGGATGCTCCGGCTTGGGCAGGCCGAGGATCCGATGTCCGTCGGTGATGGTCTTTATTTTTAAGGGCGCTGACATACAACAAATTTAATTTTTAAAAGGGTATTTGAGCCAGATCATTACTAAGGGGATGATCAGGAAAGGAATTTCCATTACAACCATTTTTACATTGCCCGCGCGCATCGCCAATGTCATGATCAGCACAATGGACAGGGCATTCAGTACATTACCCCAGAAGAACGTTCTCGGAAACAGCAGCAATATCCCGGTCAATATAGTCAGGACACCCATAATGGGGATCATTCCTTCGCTGATGCCCAGCGCGTTCATCATTTTTAAAGACTGGGGATGGCGCCTGTAATGAAACGTGTCCCAGCCGTGTTTAAAACTGAGCACCACCGAAACGATCAGCAGTGACAGGGAGGTGATATTTTTTATCATTTTAAAAGGTAGTTATTAAAGAGGTAACCAAATACCATAGCAATCGGAACACCTATCGCCGCACTGGTCAAAGCTTTCCTGGCTTTGTTCGGAAATTGCTTTCTATGATGGAAATACAGGATAAAACCAATGGGTGGGACGGCATTGGAAAGTATAAACCAGGGCCTGGACAGCTCGTCTTTTTTGTTATTGCTTTTCATGTGTTATAATTTTTATCGAACGCGTTTAAACTTCATTGTTTTTCCTAATAGAGAGAACCCGATATATCCACGAAAATCCAGCTCATTTTCGCTTGTCAATTTTGCCTTTACTCGGTAATTCCTGCCTTCCGAAGGATTATACAGATTGCCCCTTGTGTATTCGCCATCTTCATAAGAAAGGTTGGTGATATTGGTGATGCCATACCGAGACCGGCTACGCAGGTTTTTGTCTGGATTCTTGTCGTCTTTTTTTGGTGTTTTCCCATCCGCTTCAAACATATCGGAAGCATACAATAGCTTCCCAAAATACTTTCCTCCTGATTTATAGAACTCGAATTTCAACCTGGGATCCGAATCTATGCTTTCCCAGACACCGATTATTTTATCGGCAGCTAATTGTGCAAAGGACGCAAAGGATACCAGCAGCATCACAGCTGTAAAAAGTGTTTTTTTCATCTCTGTTATTTTTGATTGTTAGTATGCAAGGCTTTGAATTTTTTGAACTCCCTATGCCCGAATCTGATCAGAGCATTGGGC
>CAZAVR010000666.1:2164-2385 GCA_964488435.1 uncultured Cytophagales bacterium
CCTGCTGGCCATTTTTATAATGCCTATTAAAAATGGTCTGAGTTCTTTCTTATCTTCTAAAAGTCCTTTAATGGCAATGCTCACCATCTTATCCACGTCCATCATCTGCTTTGGGTTTACCGGCATGACCCAGTCATTTTGAAGATTGGTATTGACGCCAGGCGGAATCATTTCAAACACTTTCACACTTGTATCCTCCAACTGCAAACGCAAAGCCTGCG
>CAZAVR010000667.1:0-2377 GCA_964488435.1 uncultured Cytophagales bacterium
GAATATCAGCGTCGTTAATCAAAAGAGGAATCATGATGGTATCCAGAAGAGGTTTCAAAATATTTCGGCTGCTCAGAAAATCCTTACAAAAATTATTCCATAATACAGAATATAACACATTTTTACCTAAGAAAAACCCATATAGCGAAATTTTTGTTAGAAAATTAACAAAAAACAGAAAAACGAGAATAATCTGCACCACCCGGGAGAAGGTTGAAATACGCTCTCACACAGTTTTAGCTATTCAACTGAACAAAATAAAAATAAAGTAAATCTCTGAAAATCTTTTCTTTCTTAATATTAGGTTAGAAATTGCAATCCGAAAAACGGATAATACCCCTCATTGTTTAACCCCTAAATTATATTACTTAACGTATGAAAAAAATTTTAAAGGCGGCCGGCTACGCTATCCTCGCAATTGCTCTTGTGGTTGCAGGAGGGGTTGGCTATGTAAAACTGGCACTCCCCAACGTCGGCGAAGCCCCTGATCTCGTCATTGAAAGAACACCCGAAAGAATTGAGCGTGGAAAATACCTCGCGCACAATGTAGCCGTTTGTATTGATTGTCATAGTGCCAGAGATTGGGGCAAGTTCAGCGGGGGGTGATATCGAGTATCATACCCAGACGATCCATTTCTTTGACAAGCTCAACTCCTATTGCAGTCAGCGGGCCAGTCATTCCTGTTCCCGGCGCATACCTGCCGGGACCATAATGTGCAGGTCCCAATGCACGCAGCCCGGAAGCGTATGCTTTCTCCAGGTAGCTCAGGTCCACGAGGGAATCGGCTCCTTCAAGACTCAGAATAAACCCTACCGGCTTTTCGGCATCAGGAAGGGAATCGTTCTCCCATAAGCTGATATGCTTGTTGAGTCCGTCGAGATCAGAAATCTGTTTCATCTCACCCAGCTCTTCCATGGTTTTATACCAGGTCAGTTGTCCCTGGCTTTGTGCCCATGCCTGAGCAGGAGAATGCCACCCGGGCAGGTTACTTCCCTTCTCAACATACTTGGCAATCTGCGTAGCTACTACCAGACCGATTTTCCCTTCGCGAAGCGCAGGAAGCGACACCACGCCGATAGCCCGGTCCAGCTTGTCTGTCATTCCTTTTTCTCTTTCCCTGATCTCACTTACCGGACGCGTTAAGTCGCGGTTCCATTCCAGAGCATTCATGGAAAGATCAAGATGCGCATCAATTATCAGCATTCTCTTTTTCCTTTAGTTTTTGTTTAACAATATCGGCAGGATATTTCAAGGCAAGCTGCCTGATTTCATAACTGAACTGTGTGAAGGTTTCTTCCCACATTTTAGCTTCCTCGGGTGTATATTCGTAAAATCCATGAGCATTGGCGACACCTCTGCCTCCCGCTTTTACGACATCATCTATGAGTTTAGGAACTTCTGTACCATTGTGAAGGGTAGGAAACATATCCTTCATGACGGTATGATAAGCAGGTACGCCCGTCAGGTCCATCCAGCGGAATACACCTACAAAAGTCATAAAGTAACCTGCGTTGTTTCTACAGGAACGATCAACATCCTCTATGGTGGCATAGCCGTTTTCCACGAGGTTGATGGCTTCACGATACATGGCATACATCAACCTGTTGGTAATAAAGCCACGAATGTCTTTGCGTACAAGAATCGGCTCTTTCTTCCAGAAATGGGCCAGTTCATAAAGGTACTCGCCGCGCGCGACGTCGCTGTCATCACCACAGATGATCTCAAGGAAACGGGTGGTGTGGGCAGGTTCGGCCCAGTGAAGCCCATAAAAACGCTCCGGATGCAGCGTCATTTTCTGAAGCGTGCTAATGGGAATCGCAGAGGTATTACTGGCCAGGAACGCATCCGGGGCTATAACGGCCTCCACTTTACGGAATACCGACTCTTTGATTTCAGCGCTTTCAATTGTACATTCAATGACAATCCGCGCTGGTTTAAGCTGCCCGTAGTCTTCAGTAATGGTAAGATTCTTCAGGTACTCGGCCGGTGCTATATCGATCAGCCCTTTCTCCAGTGACCTGTCCAGATGGTCGGTTATACGCCTGAGCGCATGCTCGAGATCTACAGATATGGGGGCAACCGCGATGACCGGATGACCGGCGATAAGAAGACAGGTTGCAATACTGCAACCCATCAATCCCAGTCCCACAACCCCAACGGGTATTTCTTCTGTCTTCATTTAGATGACGGTTAGGAGAATGAGACGATTTTACCGGTATGCACCGACTGGTCACAGGCTACTGCAATCCTCAAACTGTTTACAGCGTCATCCATGTGATCCGTCAGATCCGAGTTCTCTAAAATAGCGTTCAGGAAGAAACGCTGCTCGCGATTACAAAGCTCCTGATGATCCGGCTCGTCCTGCAGATTAATCCA
>CAZAVR010000668.1:0-835 GCA_964488435.1 uncultured Cytophagales bacterium
AAGCATGGCCCGAAAGCGCCAAAATACAGGACATTCAACGACCCTGGAAGCTGTACGCCGTTTACAAGTACACCTGAAAAGTAACCGGCTATAGGAATCGCAGTGGTATTGATATAATAAGATAACTGGTAGAGGCCCAACTGCTGTACATTAACCTCGCTATTCTCCCCATTAATAGAGAAACCTGCCGGCAATATCCATGCGTCTGGAAAGGAGACATCTGTTCCGGCAAGGGTCACGATGACATGCCCCCTACTATAGATGCCTTATTTATCTGCAAATTTACGAATCCACCTGCTCCATGATAAATCTTAGGCAGTACTCAGAGAAAATTTATCCTAACGCTCCCGAAAACCTATTCCCATTTGATTGCTCCGGTAAGAAGCCTCGGTTCCAAAAAACTCCATCGTTGCGGCATCTCTGTACACGCCGTCATTCCAGGAATCGGTCATCAGTAATGCCTCTCCGGTAGGCTCATAAACCGCGGTAACTTTATACTTTCCAATGGGAATATCATGGATAAAGTTGTAATTCTGCGTACCGCGTTTGCCGCCTTTCAGCTTTAAAATTTTGCCCCGGGAACCGTCAATAAGCGTACCAACAGGCTCAAAAGTAAACAGTACCTTCTCTGTATCGCCGATACCTGAGTTTGGGTCAAGCTGCAGTTCCGCGGTACCTCCATAGAATTGATTCAGGCTTTTGTCAGGCACCTGTCCCTGCAATTTCCATTGAAAATTACGCACGGCCTTTTCATCGTCATTGAAAGCATCCGGATTCTCCGGGTGAAGAAGTATTTTATAATTTCGTCCATTGAACTCCTGCACCACATATCCCC
>CAZAVR010000668.1:845-1133 GCA_964488435.1 uncultured Cytophagales bacterium
CTGAACCACCGCCATTTTGTAGACACCGTTCGTTCCGGTTTGCGTTTGCGACCCTCTTCCGGTCAATACGGCGTGTTCAATGTGTACAGTTGCCTGAGGCAGTGCCTTCCCGGAAGGATCCGTAACCACACCCACCAGGTACCCATTTTGCCCGCGCACACCATCTGTGGGCCTAACACTTTCCACACAGGACATCTGCGTCATACTCTGCAGACCCGAGAGAGCGACAAAAAGGATCTTTTTAAAAGAGAATAAAGTTTTCATGGCTGTTTTTTAATTTGACAGCCC
>CAZAVR010000668.1:1143-2375 GCA_964488435.1 uncultured Cytophagales bacterium
TATCCAACTGTTATCGAAGGGGAATGAGCTGTAAATTTAGCTACATGAACTGGGCTCAAACCGAAGGTTACCGATTGAGCAGGTCATTGCCGACAAAAAATAATCCTTTTATTTGCAAGTGGAGTAGCCCTCCCTTTTCTCTTTGAGATCGGTAAACCTTTCATTATTTTGCAAGCGATATAAGTTTAAATCTGAACTAAGAAGCCCTAATACAGAACATCCGAAAACCCCGATATCACATCATGAATCCTCAATTTACCCTTATCGATGGCCTCCGCATAGCCTACATTGAAAAAAATCCCGACAAGGAACATGCCCTCATATTCATTCACGGAAACTCATGCTCTTCCGAATCATGGTATAAACAGTTTACCGACCCGATACTGGACGGCTTCAGGCTTATCGCTATCGATCTTCCCGGACACGGTCTTTCCGACGATTCACAATCTCCACAAAAAGACTACAACCTTTTGCGGCTAGGTCAAATTTCTGCGGCTTTCGTCCGTGATCTGCAAATTGAAAGCTATGTTGGTATCGGATTCTCTCTTGGGGCAAATATTATTGCTGAGATGTTAGCAAATCAATTCTTTCCCAAAGGCATTGCTTTACTCGGGTCAAGCGTCGTTGGCGAGCATTTCCCGTTGTCCGACATCGTCATTCCCCGAGAAAATGTTTCACCCGTTTTTACAGATGATGCCTCCCCAGAATCAATTGAAGAACATGCGGGAACAAACTCAACCTCAGTTCTGCCGAAGGATAAAGAGATATTTCTAAGGAATTATCACAACACACGCAAACCTTTCCGGTCCTCATTCTTCAGATCCGTGACCGATCAAATGTATTCAGACGAGATTCGTTTGTTAAAAAACACAGGGCTTCAGGTATGTGTGATCATGGGCGCTGAAGAAAAAGTAATCAAACCCGACTATCTTGACAATGCACCGTTCGAATTGTGGCGCGGCGAGGTTCATAAGATACCCGGGGCCAGCCATCTGGTTCATATAGATCAACCACTGTATGCAAACCAACTGATTTATCAATACGCCGGGGAAATGTTCGGTGACGCCCCTTTAGTTGGGAAGAAGGGGGGCTAACTTCATGGCATCAGATTTGGTATTTACATTTTAAATGATTATATTTAAGTATAATCTGACGCATTGGCATTCGGCTGAACTGCACGAATTTCCGTGCTAGCCAACAAAAATACCTTTCCCTTTACGATGCCTTTGCTT
>CAZAVR010000669.1:0-2361 GCA_964488435.1 uncultured Cytophagales bacterium
GGAGGGAGCGCTTATGGAGATGTTTATGAGTTCTCTGAAGGATATCAACTGGGCAGAAAAGCAGTTGGTGAAAAGTCTGAAGAAAATGGCGAAAGCAGCGACGTCAGACGAACTTAAAAATGCGTTTGAAGAACATGCTGTACAAACGGAAGGACATGTTGAACGCTTAAGTGAAGTTTTTCAGTCACTGGGTAAAAAACCCACAAGCAAGAAGTGTGAAGCGATGGAGGGACTGGTTGCAGAGGCGGAAGAGATGATTGAAGAGACAGAGGAAGGTAGCGAAGTGAGAGACGCAGCTTTGATAGCCGCCGCTCAAAAAGTGGAACATTACGAAATAGCCACCTATGGGACTTTGAGGACACTAGCCGGAACCTTAAACCTGAATGTAGCGCAAGGTCTGCTGGAACAGACACTCGAAGAGGAGAAAAATACGGATGTACTGTTGACTGAGATAGCCGTAAATTACGTGAACGAAGCAGCAGCCCAGGAGTAAATGGTTCGTACGTCATTGGTGAGATCAATTGTTTCACCAATGACGTAACATCTTTCTTGTGTACGTATATATAGTGTAGGTGTGTTGTTTTTCTGCAACACCCGATATTTGGCAAACTGTCTCAAAGTCTACTTAAACCTTAACAACCCGGAGATCTTAGATGACTTGTTTTTCTCGGAAAAAATACATATCTTTAACTATACAGATATATTACGGGATCAGTCTGGTAAATTTTAACATTGCGTCCACAGGAAAATGAGCCCGAGAATCGAAAAGCTGAATACCTGTGAGGGTACGGGATGATCGTATTTCCGGATTTTCGCCGGTGCAGGTAGGGTAAACATCCGGGCCGTGGATAAGTCGTTTGTTGTCCTAAAAATCGATCTGATAGCTCAGTACGGGTACAAGCCCGCTTCCCGAGCGCCTCTGTTCCAACGTGTTTAAAACCGGATTGTAACCAACGCTTGTTACATTGATCCGGTTGGTCACATTCTGAATGTCAACGGAAAGTATGGAGGCGATTCTTTTTTTATTTATACGATACGAAACCCTGCCGTCCACTCGGAAATAGTTGGCAGCATGACTGGAAAAGTCCTGGCTCTCTATGGATACGTACCGGCGCTCCGCAGCCGACCTGGAGACGTCAAGTGGACTATAGGGAAAGCCGCCGTTGTAAAGGCATTTTACACCCATCTGTAAGACAGCACCATTTTTAAAGTTGAATTCCTTTCCGGCGGTCGCAGCCAGGCTGAATTTATCGTGAAAGGCGGCATTGAGGTACTTTCCGTTCAGGGTTTTAAATTTGGTTTCAAACAAGGATCCTGCGATTAGTACGTAATACTTGTTCCGGAAGACTTTCTCTATTCCTAAATCGATTCCCTTGTTCTTTCCCCGTCCTTTGCTCACAGCAGGTATTTCCGGAAAACCGTCCGACTGGTTTAGCATGTAGTAGGTAGATCCTGGTTTGTTTTCTACAGGAACCCCCGACAGCAGTTGAGCATAGACTTCCGCGTTGATCTTCCAGTCACCTCTTGTCAGGAGATGATAACTGAGGATAAGGTGGGTCGATCGCGGAAACTTCAGCTTATAATTTGGCCTGGAGGTGACAGGGCTACCGTTGACCGTATCGGTTCTCGTGTAAAAGTAGGCCCCCATCGGAAGTATCTGGCTGTACATTCCGTAGGCAAAACGAAGAGAACTTGTGCCGGAGAATTTATATTGCAAAGAAATCCGCGGCTCCACAGAAGCTGTATTGTTCAGGGAAAGCCGCATGAAATGGACTCCGGCCTGAAAGGTCAATCCGTTTTTGAGTTCGTGAATCAGCGAAGCGTAGCCCTGTAGTGTTTGTGTAGTCCCCTTTCCGTTCACCGTAGTTTCTAAAGAGGCCTGTCTGATGTCCGAAATGGCGTCTCTATGTACTCCTTCCTTGTGAAAACGAAAACCGATATGATTAACTATAGTTCCGGCCCTTAGCCGGGTTTGGGAAGAAATTTTGTAGTTGTAGGTGGCTGTACCTGCCAGCCTTGCTTCTCTGTAGAGCTCTGTGGAATACCTGAACCGCGCATTTTCGAGATTGAGGGTGTCATAATTCCTTCTGATGAGGTTGCCGGTAAAGGCAAGCACATATCTGACGGACGACCGGTCATTGAGAGACACTGTGTGGGTAACGCCGTACGCGCCCATATTTGCTGGTTTATATCTGTCTTCCCAGTGGTCAGCTATACCCGGTACCCTTGCAGATGGCTGTTGGACTGGTTGATAATGTTCGTGGCTCAATCCACCTATACCAAAAACACTGGTGGTACTTTTTCCGGTTTTGTTGTGAAACACCAGATTAAAGGATAAGTCCTGGAAGTAATTGATGATGC
>CAZAVR010000670.1:0-2359 GCA_964488435.1 uncultured Cytophagales bacterium
TTTCTGCAGGGAGTTTTAATTGTTTATAGATGGTATAAGCGTCTCTGTAATATCTGATGACCTCCCGGTATTGTCTTTGTGACTTGAACAGAATACCAAGATTTACGTTCATCATGGCGAGGTGTTTCTGATCCTGAAGTGAGTCATAGATAGCATAAGCTTCATTGTAATGCCGCAAAGCTTCCTGGAAATTGCCCTGCTGGTCGTAAACGATGCCTATTCCATTAAGTGTATGCGCAATTTTGTCTTTTTGCCCGTTTTTTTTCCATAGATCCAGCGATTGCATACCCAGTGAGAGGGCTTCCGGGTAATTGGCCAGCGACTCCTGGATGGAACTCAATATGCGCAGGGCCTCCGCTTCCATATCGGACCGGCCCCTGCTCCTGGCTTCTTTCAGAACCATCCGGCAGTAAAGCGTAGCCGAATCCGGCTTGCTGAAACGGAGTTCGTTTGCGCGGGAAATCCATTCGGACAGCCGGTCAGGAGTACTAGCGGTCTTTTTTTGACAATAACCAGTGCCCGTAACTGATAAAAGCAAAAAGAACACGATCAGTATACTGGACGTTGACATGGTAATGCATCATATTGATTTGACCGGTGCGACGATGTTTGGCACTGGATCGGTTAGAGGATGTTGTGTCGGTAAAAATAAGAAATTATTTTTTTCAGAACGTACGATACGTCTCCCGTTTTAGATAGTTCTGCGATACGGTGATGTGAATACGCAGATGGTCGTATTGTGGTAACCGTTTGAAGGGGAGAAATTTGCAGCTGACAGATGTCGCCTTGTTTGACAGGATGATTGAGCATATTCTGTGAATTCAATTTCTGGTAGTAAGTATTTTCAGGGCACTCACTTTACAATACAAATAATAAACCTCTATATATACCAACTCTATGAAAAGAACCTTATCTATTTTTGCCTGCTCACGTTTTTATTCCGGCGCTGCCTTTGTATTTTTTATTTTTTTCTCTTCAGCTAGTTTCGCACAGCAACCGTCTGCCAAAGAACTTAAGCAGGTCTTTGCCCCGAAAGGCACGCACAGAGCTCCCTTCAAAAAAGCCGGTGAAGCCGGGTTGACAAGTGTGAATCTGCAATTTAAATTGGCGACCAGGCAGGAACAGGAAAAGCGAAAGGTCGGCAACATCATTACGTGGGGGTTTCTCGAAGGGATTGAGGATGGGCTTATGCAGGAAATCGCAGACGAGTACTATAAAAGGCTTGAGGGCAGCTTAAAAGAAAGTGGCATATCCCTGAGCGATGCTTACAAGTCTCATGATGCCTACCAGAAGCTGATCGAAAGTAATTCCGACAGGGTCCGGGAGACTTCCCGGAAGAACTGGGGTATAGCCAAGGTCTTTACTGCCAACCAGGCGCCTTATTTAGAATATCCTACGGGTATGATGGGGGCGCACGCCAAATTAGGCAATGACCTGAAAATGCCCATCGGACAGCTTTTTATTACCATCGATTTTATTGGAATCAATCAGGAAATAAAGCGGGGTGTGACGGATTTGTGGGGGTTCAGGACTGATCGGTTTGAAACTGACATTCAGCCGGTGATCCGGATAGAGGGTGTCACTTCCGAGAGTATCGGCAAAGCATTGAAGGGCGATGGCACGTATGCAAAGTTTACGGGAGCAAACTGGAGCTTTTGTAATGCTATTCTGAACAACGACTATGCCATGGCTTCCGAGGTTACTTATGCTGCGGAACTTGACAAGTCGAAGGGAATGCCTGAAAGTATGAGAAAGTTTAAAAGTGCCGTTGTGGGGGATATGGCTGCTATATTTAGCGGCGGAATGGTTAAAAGCGGCAGGGGTGTAGCCGAGAATACATTCACCATTTATGCACAGCCTCAGGCTTATAAAGCGGCTGTTCTGAATGCACTTGACAAGTTCAATACTTACCTGATCGCTTATATAAAGGAAAATAATTAAGTCGGAAGAGTCAGTTAAATAAAGCATCGGATCCTGGTTCCGGTGCTTTATTTTTGCAAATGGAAGACGGAATAATATTCTGACATTTATGTCTATTTTGTAAATTTGCGGAATATTGTTTTGTATTACTGGTCTTATTTTATTATTTATTGATGTTATTTTATTTTTTTGTGAAATAATATTCTGTTTCAAGGCTGTTGGGTTTCGGTAGCGCATTCGCTATTCGGATTTTCCGGGGGGGGCGCTGAAGTGAAGTCCCTTTCCCGGAGAAAAACTGACTCAAGTAGTTTCAGCTATGTAGACGCTGTCTGAAAAATTATTTCTTTATCTAAATAAACGTTCACGTCATAAGAAGTGTTTCGTGTTAAGAAGACTGTTCGTGCCGAGATAATTGATCAGGCCCGGACTTGGCAGAGGA
>CAZAVR010000671.1:0-2346 GCA_964488435.1 uncultured Cytophagales bacterium
GTCGTGATTGAGTGAAAGTATGGTGTAAAAAAATTATCGGATTATTTTTCAGTTATTGACAAACTCTCCTACCTGCCGGCTTCTGAAAGTACTTTCAAAACCCCTAGACAGCCATTACACGTGAAAAGAGGTGCAATCGTTTAAAAATCATCATACATCTTTGAAATTCGGCTAAATATATTGCATCTTTACATTATAAATCTACTATTAGTATTTCCGCAAACAATAAGCTTGAATAGCTTTAGCTACATAGTAAAAGCGAATTCCAGATACATGTGTATCTTTTTTTAGCTACCAATGTATTATTCACAAAGACGCCTCTATGGAGGAATTATCCTGATTTCCCGGTAAAAGAACGACGATGAAATTATCACTTCTATCATTTTTCACTCTCCTTCTCCTTCTTTCAACCAAGCTTTTCAGTCAATCTCCCCTTATCGTTGACAACGGCCAATTCCAGATAGACGATCCCAAAAAGCTTATCCTTGTCACAAAGCAAACCGCTCACACAGCTATTCAATTGGCAGTACAGCTTGGCAGCAGGACGTTTACGGCTACAACTCCTGTCGACCCGATCGAGGCTGGGATACCATATGCCGTCAAAAGTACGGACATGCTGGACTACACGCTGTATTTTACGGACAACCCGATTGTCAGCTTTACGGTCAGTGATATAGGAGATATTAACCAGGTCGACGAAATCACGGGTTCTATGGTGCTTGCTACTGTGAGTGATCAGCCATATACATCTAAGATCGGCATCAAGATCCGGGGCGCATCTTCGGCCTCTTTCCCGAAAAAATCCTATCGTGTTCAGTTAAAACGGGATGACGATCCAAACAAAAACCGGGAGGATCAGCTGCTGGGGATGCGGAGCGACAAGAGATGGCTGATGTTGGCCATGTACAACGAGCCCACGCGTAACAACAACAAGTTTTCGCACGACCTGTGGCTCGACATGCATAAACCGTACTACCTGGACCGCGAACCGAACGCTCTTTCTACCATCCGATCGAAATATGTCGAAGCTTTTGTTAATAATGAATACAGGGGAGTTTACCTGTTCACCGAAGATGCTGACCAGAAACAATTCAAACTAAAAGGAAAAAACGAAGGCGGTGAGCTGTACAAAGGGGAAGCCAGGGGCAACAATAATACATTTATAAAAGATTATCCAGAAGGAGGAATGCATAATGATTACCCGGATATCGCCTCTTCTAGTGACGAATTATGGGGTGGCTGGGAGTTGAGGCATCCGGGCTCGACGGATTGGACAAATATCTACGATTTCACAGAGTTCGTTATCGAATCAAGTGATAACGAGTTTAAAAGCCACATAAGCACTAAACTCCAGCTAGATAATATGATAGACTATTTTATCTTTATAAATACTATAAGAGCATACGATAACGAAGCTAAAAATACTTTATTCGGAAAGTATGCCAATGGTGAACCGTACTTCTACGGTGTATGGGATCTGGATGGAGTAATAGGAGTGTCCTGGGACGGCCAACTGGATCCAAATACAACCGGGATTGTCTCCAATAACCTTTATAATAGGCTTTTCGACACCGATCCACAAAGTTTTAAATGGCGCTTGTCCAACCGTTGGAAAACGCTCCGGCAGGGGACTTTATCTACAAGTAATTTTAAAGCACGATTTTTTAACTACTATGACTACTTGTTTGCACAGGGTGCTTATCATCGGGAAGCCATGGTCGCAGCGGCCGATGGAAATTGGAATCCAGCTTTTTTAAATTTCAGTTCGGAGCAGGTCGACTTTATCAACAATTGGTCAGACGCCCGCTTTGCTTATCTGGACGACTACTTTGAAAACATGTACCAGAATGCTCTTCCGGTCAGGCTGTCTGCTTTTAACCTGGCAAAGGTTGAAAACAGCGTTAAGATTGAATGGAAAATTTCAGAGGCAGTCAATGTCGGCCATTTCACAGTTGAGCATAGCACTAACGGCAAATCCGGCTGGGTATCGAGAGGGAAAACTATTTATATCGACGTGCAATCTGATTACAAATTTATTGATGACTTCCCCACCGCAGGAATCAATTACTACCGGCTTAAGACAACCGATCTCGACGGGAGCTTCGAATACAGCAGTATCAAATCGATTAAAATGACGGAAACTCAAACAAGCCGGTCTGCTGTCTTTTTCCCGAACCCTGCCAGGGATATTTTGAAATACCGGACAGAAAATACAAATAAGAAGGTTTCTTCCCTTTCGCTTCAAAATGCGTACGGAGTGCCTGTATTTAGCCGTCAAGACGGTCTTGCACTGAAATACTCCCCTTAAACTGGACAGCTACTAAAATTTGTAACTTAGTAGTTGAT
>CAZAVR010000672.1:0-2344 GCA_964488435.1 uncultured Cytophagales bacterium
AAAGCACCCGTCAGCGTAAAAAACTCTGGCACAAAACTCCCGGTTTCCGCGGAAATCTCCTGCCCCCTTCAACCCTGTCGTTCAAGGCTTATCGGATGTAGCCTATTAAAACTACTCCCGAATGACATATATGGAGATTCGGACCTGATTCAAAAGGAAAGAGATAAGAAGTTTGCCCTATTCTTTTATCGTATATTTACACCGCCTGCAGTTCTGTCCTTCGCCGGAAACTCAAAACTCCAGTGAGTTTCGTATCCGGTTAATCACGGAGTTTCACGCCAGAATTTTCTATTTTCCACTCTACTTAACCCAATGAAACATCTAACACGCTTATTACTTACCGCCTCAATCGCTGTTGCCTCACTTTACACGCAGGCCCAACTAGGCATTGGCACAGACACACCGGCAGCTTCCGCTCAGCTGGAAGTAACTTCTGAAAGCAAGGGCGTATTGATTCCGCGGATGACTTCAACGAATCGCACAGGCATTTCAAACCCTGCTGAAGGGCTGCTCGTCTATCAGACAGATAGCCCCTCCGGATTCTATTATCGAAGCGGAAGCACGTGGGTAAGGCTGGTTAATTCCAATGAAACAGTCGCACCGGTTTCACCAAGCCTGTATGTTGCGAATAGATCCGGATCATCCATTTGGGCAGTGACGGATGGCACGAATATTCCCTTGGGAAGCAGTTACAATAAAATCTCCAATAACCTGGCCATTGCTAACGCAGAAAATACAGAATTTCAGCTAACTGCCAGCGGAAGATATCTGGTGTCTTATAAAATTGCGCTATATTCACCCCAGCTTTTTCGCTCATTTGTAAAAGTGAACAACCTGCCAATACCACCCTCCGTTATAGCGGCTGTCTTTAGCCGCGACGAGTATATCTCTTCATTTATATTTGATTTAGCGGCTGGGGACACCATTTCACTTTGTTTGGAAAGCAACTTCAAGGAAGCCTATTTTAGCGGAGCTGAAAACACCTATCTGTCGCTTGTAAAACTGGAATAAATTCCAGGTCAGATTTCTTGGAATTCCTGAAAATAATGCGTAACTTTTATAGATGGGACAGTATTCCGAGATGGGTATGTACTGTATGGATAGGAGATTTCTCGACTGCGCTCGAAATGACCTCATGCGGATGCTTCTGTTTTGCCAGGAACGGACGCTCTGAACAACCGGAAAGACTAATAAAGTCACCTCCGGCCTTCCATATAGCTTTTATTCTTTTACAGTCGGACTCAGATCACATTCATCGTCTGTTCCTTGATCTTTTCCAGCTCATCCTTCATCTGCACAACCAAACGCTGTATAGCGGCGTCATTGGCCTTCGATCCGATGGTATTTATCTCCCGGCCAATTTCCTGAGCAATAAAATTGAGTTTTTTTCCATTGCTCTCCGGCAGATTCAGGGTCTCCGTAAAATAGGAGAGGTGATTAGCCAGCCTTACTTTTTCTTCAGAAATATCATATTTCTCTATATAATAGATAAGCTCCTGCTCGAAACGGTTTTTGTCGAAACTTTCGTCAGCCATCAACTCCTTTACATTTCTTTCCAGACGTTCTCTCACCGCCGGAATTCTCGTCACGTCATTGATACGCACCTGCTCAAGCAAAGCAGAAATCCGATCAATGTACTCCTTGAGCTTGGCGGCTGTTTTTTCTCCTTCCTGTAAACGGAAATCATCGCATTTGCGAATCGCTTCCCGTACCGCCTTCTGAAGCAGCTCCCATTCTGCTTCACGTTTGTCTTCTTTCGGCACATCCCCGTTATAGGAATTGGGCAGCTGGAGAGCTATCCTGTAAAGCTCTGTCGGGTCAGGCTCAAAGCCAAGATCACTGGCCACTTTGCTAAGATCCGCAAAATATGCCTTTACGAGTGCCCTGTTGACCACAGAAACACCTGACGAGTCTCCGCTCTGCTGAACCGTAAGATTCAATTCTACCTTGCCCCTTTCGAGGGTCTGGGTAATTACGTTTCTGATCTCGATTTCCCTTTCGGAAAAACTCCTGGGAATACGGCAGTAAATATCCAGGAATTTGGAGTTAAGCGACTTTACCTCAACGGTTATATTAAGTACGTCTGATTCAACCTGCGCTACGCCATAGCCGGTCATCGATTTCAGCATGATAGATATGAATAAATGGTTTGTTTACTTCGACTTGTTGTGTTTCGGCGAAGGGATCTGCGGTTCCGACGAAAAGGTCATGGATGCGAGTGAACTCTTCCGAAGCGCTGCAGCTTCATTGCGATACTTCCATACATCACAAGCAAGGTAAATCGCCTGCAACATAGAATCGTGGGATGCCTGGTTTTTTCCGGCAATGCTATAGGCTGTTCCAT
>CAZAVR010000673.1:0-2329 GCA_964488435.1 uncultured Cytophagales bacterium
TTGTGTATCTGATGGGGTATTGATCTTCGCGCTAAAGCCGGAGGCCGCGCCCGTCTCATTTTTTCAGCAATATTTCTGTTTACGCGCATCCGATAAAATGAGCTGAACAATCCCGCAAGTGGGACGGGATTGTTCAGCACGGCGTGGATATATATTTTTAAAGAAGGCGCTGATGTGCTTTTTGATTTGATCCGGTCGTCGGATTCACTGCATCAGCTCCCAGTCTTGCGCGGATTGGATGTTAGTAAGAAATTTGTATTTTATCTCCAAAATAGGTAATCTCGCTGATGCGCCCCTGGCCATCAAACTTATAGGAATAACTTCCGAATTTTGTGGGATCAGCGGTTGAAATGTCTTTTGTGACCACATTCTTGTTGCCCTTTCCGCAGTCTAGTCTGAGGTTGAAATTGGGATCGTTAGAGCCAAAGGGAAAGCGATGGGGCATGGCTTGTGGGAGCAGTGTGTTGGTTTTGGTAAGGTCGTATTCATAGGTGCGGTCGGTAGTCAATGCGTTGCCTTTTAAAAGATCATACCGTCTCCACCTGATCAGGTTTCCGTCTTTCCATATTCTTTCGCTGCGGGTTTTTTCTGTAATTACTCCGCTGGAATTAGTCATCTCACTCTCCGAGTTCAGCAGATGGCCGTCTGCGTCGTAGGTGAAGTTGTATTCCCTGTTTTTTGAGCTGGAAGAAGTGGTAGAGTTTATGGTTCTTAGTTCTGTCCTTTGACTTTTTTCATTTAAGATATACTCCTCCTGATCAATAGAAGTTTTAGAGGAACCTATGTAATAGCCTTTTACTACACGATTGGTTTCATAACGGTAAAAAAAATAGGAACCCGCGATGGTTCCGCTCACTTTCACAATGCGTCCCTTATCGTCATATTCGATATTATCAATTTCGTTGGCTCCGCCTACTATTTTTTTGGGAAAGAATGAACCGGAGTTAGGGTCCGGATCGGGATCAGGTGTTACCGGATTGCCTGAGCCGCCGCAACCCAAAATAAGTAGCGACAGGACAGCGCAGAGAATAATACCTGAGCGTGATTTTAAATTACTAGCCATGATTAGGTAGTTGAGTTGTGGAAAATCTGTTTTCCTGAATAGTTTCAGATGACATCGCCTGCGCGCCTGCAGCCTATGCTGACCCAGACAGGCGCCTGCTCGGGATGATGCGTATTACAAAGGTCGTTTAATGTGTCATACACGTCAATCCCATAAAATGGGTACACCGTTACATTATACGTTACTTTTTGTTCATTATTTAGGTCCGAAAGGATGCCGGAGAATAGATATAATACCCAGCAGAGAGTGTGCAGATTTGAAACAAGCATGGAAGTTGGCGTTCAATATGCCTGGGTTCCGGCATTTAGGTCGTTACCCAAAAGTCTTATGAAGAAGCTGGTTCACCGGAAAAATCACTAGTTTTAGCTCTGGTAAATTCAGACATTACAAATAAAGTGACATTCAGTATGCACCATTTAACATCCACCGCATCACTTAAACTAACCAAAATTTTAGTTTTGGGTTTGTCCATCCTGTTTATTGCATCTTGCAGGGAGAAAGACAAAGGGCCTCGTATGGCCGATGCATTGCTTTACGGACACTATTTTAATACCAATGCGTTCAATGACTTAAGACTTTTTGCCATGCGTCTGCATACCGACGGTACCTTCACCTGGTATGACGCCAACAGTACTTTAAGCGGTGAATGGTCACAAACTGAAAAAAAGGTGGAATTTAATTTCACTTCAGGCGCCATGAACCGATGGGGAGGGACGATTGACGGTGATGAAATAAGGAACATTACAGGGCCCAACCCTTCCAACTTCCAATTTGCATACATAGGCATCGCAAAAAATAGTATTCCTCCCAAATTAAAGGGTACAGACTGGCGGGAGCTGTACAGAAGCGGACATTTGCGTATCGCGCCAAGCCAGGCAGAAGGGAAGTATAATATCATCCATGGACACCTCAGGAATGTAGGAAGTGAAGGACTTATTTACGACCAGGTTGACAGGCAGGTACTGATGCCTTCAAAGACCCTGAATAATGGAAACCATATTACGATGATTTTACTGAACGGGGAAAACCTGGTGGTCTATCGTTACGAGCCGATTCCCTATACAGGAGAGAAAAATCATGAAACGTATGCTTACGTAATCAAATAACCCGTGTCAGTCTAAGAATTTTTGCTGCCTGAATGAAAGTGATTCTTTTGGTATTCATTTCCCACCTGACTTTTTCGCCTGTTTTAGAACGTAGTGCGGCCGTGTTTCGCATCCAGCGCAGCAAAACACGCGATATCCGAAGCGACCAGATCATCAGAAA
>CAZAVR010000674.1:0-2328 GCA_964488435.1 uncultured Cytophagales bacterium
CTGTCCCTGGCGGGAATACGGTCACTTTCCTGCTCCAGCATGGAAAACCATTGCTCCACCAACCTCTTTTCCCTCTCTGTACAGTCACCGCTTCGGTAACGGTTTAGCAACGTATAAAAATTCTGCTTGCTCATGTTGCGGATCAATCCTTTTATAGAGGACTAAAAAAAAGACCTCCACCGCAAATAGCCGTACAAAATATTAAAAAATTTATATAAAAATGAATACTAAAGCATCTTTTTCTTTAAAAAATAATAGAAGCACTTAACAAAGAAAGAAGCGTAGTCACACCGCGTAGAAGGACCCTCAATTGACGCAAGGCCTGAGTAATATGGTATTCGACTGTTCGTTTGGGAAGACCAAGTTCCATCGATATCTCCGACGCAGACTTCCCCCCCAGCCTGTTGAGCATAAAAATCTCCCGTGTTTTTTCAGGAAGGCGGTCGACCGCAAATTGAAACTGGCCTTCCAGTTCATCAAGGAACAAGGGATAATCAGGTGCCATAGCTTCACCTACCGTGTCCAAATCGAAAAAAAGCCGCTGCTTGTAATGATCGATCACACGGTTTCTGACCGCAACAAACAAATAACCTGACAGATTCCCGATATTAAGCTGCTCACGTTTTTCCCATAAATTCACAAAAAGATCCTGCACGATCTCTTCTGCCACGTCAGCGTCCCGTACCTTAGCCAAGGCAAAATCATACAAGCGTAGCCAGTAGGCACGATAAATCCCCTCAAACGCATCCTCGTCCAAACTCTCAGAGGGCTGCACAAACCGAGCGCTATCAAAAAAATCAGAATCCAAGAATCACAGTCTTTTGAAGTTCAGAAATACAATACAAATATTCTATTATTTTTCTGTATGATCACATTTTCTTGATATTTATCTAAAATTCAATCTTTTCGGGCGCTTAAATAAACTAACCTCAGTGCTGGTCCTTTAGAATTTTTTTGCCGTCGCCCCTCCACCCGGGTACACCTACTGGTAATGAAGTATTTTCGCTCTTCCCGCGGTACCTTTCGTAGTCCTATATCGGACAAAATAAATTCCTGTTGAAAATCCCTTCAGTGATAATGGTCTAGAAAAATTGGAATCCCGCACTTTTAAAACCATTCCGCGGTTATCGATCAATTGGATATAGTCCACGTCAGGACAATTTTTAATGTAAAGTGCCTTCTGTAGTTGATCATAGAAAACGTAACTATCCGGCACGTTGATCCTGACACTTTGTATCCGGCTGTATTCGAATGAACCATCAAAATCTACCATCCTGAGCCTGAAGTACATGACTCCTGACATTTCTTCCGCATCTAAAAACGAATAATCTCCGCCTCGCGTCCCGTCTCCACTTGCTCCTACATATCCTATTGTGCTCCATAAGACACCGGTCTCACTTCTCTCTATCTCAAAGCCTTTAAAACCTTTCTCAGAAGTTGTCTTCCAGTTCAGTTGCACTTGTCCTTCAGCGTTCAATTTTGCCGTAAGACTCTCTAAAACCACAGGAAGAGGAATCTCTTCGTCAACAACTTCAAAATCAACCGTCTTTGTAGCCAGTAACGTCTCACCCCGATATACACTTCCAATCAGTCTGTATCCGCTACCCAAAGCAAGGGAAGTTGTGCCAAACTTACCCCATAAACCGTATGGCCCTTCCGAGCCACCAACAAACTCAGGTCCCCAGCCGATCACTGCATTTCCATTTTTATACAAACGAAACTGTATGTGGTCAAAAAAGTTACTATTCCGCTCACTGAGTTCCTGCCCGTTTTCAACATGCAGGAAATAGCTGGGATTTAATCCGTTCAGGACGCGAAGATTAACTTTGCTGCCTTGGTTTATATAACTCATAAAATCACGGTATCCTACCCCACCAGTGCCGTAAAATCCAAATGTGATGTCCATGGCTGTACTGCCATTACTATTGGTAACCACTGCCATTGGCAGATTCTTCGTGGCGCACCCCTCTTTCGCCGCCGCCAGATAATAACCCGATACTCCCACCTGGTTCGGAGCCGTTGTCGAAGCAGTCAACCCCCTCGGAAGACCAGCCTTTATCATTCCACCAATAAAAAGAAGCCGTACCACAATCAGCGCCCGAGCAGGTTCCGTTTAAAGTTATGGCACTCCCTGTCATCACAATATCATTTGGAATAGTCGCCTGAAGCTGAAAATCACAATCTGTAGCAGGCAGCATACCTCCAAAATAGTTATCGAGAACGATCATTCTTCTGGCAATAAAAGTCCTTACATAATCCAGCGCACTTTCGCGGCCCCGCTGAGAATATTCATCATCTGCAACCAAAATATCTCTTTCATAAACCCCG
>CAZAVR010000675.1:0-2322 GCA_964488435.1 uncultured Cytophagales bacterium
TTTTTTTCATTGTTTACTTTATTAAATAGAAATTTGAATAGAAAAACGGGTGGAGCGGCCCGGCATGGGATAGCTCCGGATAAGGTAGTATCGTTCGTTGAGCAGATTGTTAAAATGCAGTGTGGCGGTCAATGCGGATGATCCCAGCCTGAAGCGGTAGGTTCCGGATAAATCAGTCAGCGCAAATCCGGCTACATGATTATCGGGGATGTTTTCCGGCAAAGAATACCTGGCTGAAGTATAAGACTGGTTTACAAACACCCCCCATTTGCCGCGTTCTAAACCCGTATGGATATATATATTGTGTTTCGGAGTATATGGTATCTGGCTGAGATAAATCGTCGATCTGGGGTCTGTCACATCCAGGGCTTGTTGATGTGTGTAATTTATCGACCAGGCGTTTCTGAAATGGCCGAAAGCAGTAAGGGCTGTCTTTATGCCCAGATCCAGCCCGTAAGTATCTGTTTCTCCCAGGTTGAACATCGACCACGTGAAAAGATCCTTGTTCGGTATGGCAATGATTTTGTCTTTGATACGATTATAGTAGGCGTCTGCGGACAGTGTTACAAAATGTACTTGGTGACCTATCGCCTTGGTTACTGTAGCTCCCAGGTTATATTGAATGGCATATTCCGGTTGCAGGCTGCGGTTACCTGCACGGGTATAGTACAGGTCGTTGAAGGTCGGATTCCGGAAGATGTGCTTATAGAAAGCCCGGATTCGTACATCAGATGTTCGAAAGGGACGGACTGTGGCGGCCACTGATGGCGACCAGACAGATCTGTTGCCCCGAATTGGAGAAGCCGGTTTTACGTACTCGTTAATATGGGTGTTCAGAAGAGTGCCCAGTATTTCTACGCGTCCGTATCTGAAATGCCCGGAGAAGGCATTTAGAATTGTTATTCGCGTGGGATAACTGGAATTCCTGATGTTGGTATGAAGGGTGGAATAAGTGGCATCGGCGGCATACGATAACTCAAGTTGAGGAAGTACGTGACAGGAAGCCGTGGCAGAGGCGTACGCTGTGCGCTGTCGATACTGTTGGTCCAGCCCGCCTGAGTTGTTGAGAAAGTCGGGATCGATATACCTGACTTTGTCATTTGAAAATTTTCCGTTGGTTAGCAAACGCAGCTTTTTCCATTGGGCCTGATAACTGGACTGTACAAAGAAATCATGATTCCAAAGGTGCTGACTGCTGTGGGGATTGTAAAAAATAACCGCTCCCGGTAGTCCACGGCTGGAGTAATAGTAATTGGAACGTATGAAAAACTGCCGATCCGGACGTTTTTGCCAAAGCAGTGTGAGATCGTTTCTCAAGGTCCTGATACCCCCGTTTCGGCGTGTGGAGAGTGTGTCTGAACCATCTCCGTCTACTTTGTACCTGTAACGTCCGTGTGCTTGTTGATAATGGCTGCTGAACCGAACAAGCCAGGACTTGCTCAGACTTTTTTGTACATGTATCTCGGGGTTGATAAGGCCGAACGACCCGCCGTTGTAAGCGAGGTTGATTGTATTTTTAAGAAGTGTATCTTTCAGAGACGGCAGGCTGTTAATAACCAGCAGACTTGCCGAAGCAAAAGAGCTGGCCGGAAGCAGAATATCTCCGGGCTGGCCGACATAAAGCGTGATATTTTGAATATTCGAAAGGTCTGTTTTACCCAGGTCGATTTGTCCGTTTTGCGTGTCGGTCGCCGGGACGCCATCGTGCTGAACGGCCGTATGGTTGGGGCTAAGACTTCGTACAGAAATTGTTTTTAATCCTCCCAATCCACCATAATCCTTTATGTAAACGCCCGAAAAGTTACGGATGGCATCAGCCACATTGTAGGCTCCGTACTTTTTAAAGTCGGGCTGGTTAAGGCGTTGTACAGGGGTGATGGTTTGAATATCAGGAAGGTAGCTGCCGGCTATAGTTACCTCTTCCAACCTGCGTACTGAGTCGGATTGTCCTGATATTTCCGAGATGCAAATCAGCGAAAACCACAGCAACAAGGTAACAGCGGCGTTCCCCGTGAAGTGATTTCTTGAATGATCGCAAATATTCTGGTCCATGGTCCTGTGTTAGACCATAGCCCCGGAAACGAATTAAAATGGAAATACATCTGAGTGTTGTATGCTCATTCCAGCTTCAGTCCCCGAAAGCTATGAATTATGGTGCTGTGGCTGGTATTCTGACTTACTCCCCTCGGCCCCGTCTTCCCGTCTCGTATATGAAACAGTGACATCAGGGTGGGCTCCGGTTGGCTGGAGTTTACAGCTGCGGGACAGTTCCGGATTCTCACCGGATTCCCATTTAATCCTGAAGACCGCACGAACAATCTT
>CAZAVR010000676.1:0-2315 GCA_964488435.1 uncultured Cytophagales bacterium
GCGTTGTTCCCCATAGGTAGAGCTGGTAAGCAGTAGTGATACCTTTGGATACTTCGTCAGGAAAACATCGACATCCTGCCACCCTCCGAGTTCGGAAGCTCTGGTGATAACCAGTATGCCCTTCTCAGCGATCCAGTCAAACAGTTCCTTACTCGCGGACGACTTCCAATCCCAGGAATTCGAGACAGGCTGTATGCTGAACGCCCGGACGTTGTGCTCCGTTACATGCCTCTCAAGCTCCTTTACAGGAGGGTACTCCCCTGAATGATGAGGCATCACATTCCAGATGGCATGCAAACCCGGATGTGGACGCAACATACGACTCAACTCCAGGTTCGAATAATGAAGGTCATAATTTGAAGAAAGCGTATAGGAGACCAATGCCGCTGATACAGAGCAATAGGCCATATCTTTCAACAATTCCTCCAATCTCCATTTATTGGCAGGATGGATTACTTTGTCAGGACCTATACGGGTAAAGGCATCAAAATACAGTAATGGCTGATGCTGAGCCACTCCGGAATCCGCCCAGAGTGATTCAGCAGTCAGGCAACTAAGACCTATGGCCCCCAGAGACCCGGATTTAAGGAATGATCTCCTCGTAAGGGATAAACTCATCTTATTTTCTCTCTTTTAATCTAAAAAAATCAGATGGTTTTCAGCTTATCTCTGTTCTCGTAAACCTTGTGAATAGCATCTACGATCTTGTCCAACTCTGAACGATCGGCAAGCAGCGAAGCAGAAGCATGCATGGAAACCATTGTCTGATCGGTCACTATATCACAGTTTTTCAGCTGCAACTGCTCACGATACTGTTTCAGGCGGGCAGGCGTATAGAATTTCTTATACTCCTTCAAGGCCAGAACATTGTCTACCCAGGGTTCACGATGCAAACCATTTTTAATGTAAGAGTTGAAAGGAACGCCTTCCGCCTGTATTGCTTTCAGAAACTGAGCACGGTCCGCTCCATTAAAATGCTCCTTCTTGTAGGACAGTGCATAGTTGTAGTAGGAACCACTTTCCGTTCCGGGGTATTGTTTTTGCGGACGTAATCCGGGGAAATCTTTCAATTTTTCAGACAAATAGTTCGCATTGGCATTACGAATCTCGAAACGTTCTTTAGCACCACCGATTTGCCCCATCAATACCGCTCCTTCAAATTCGTTCATCCGATATTTCGGTCCGATACGCTCGTTTTTGCCTTTCTTCGAAGCACCACGGTTCTGCACGGTGAAACACTCATCCAGGAGAGCCGCGTCATTTCCTACCACCGCTCCGCCTTCTCCACAGGCGATGGCCTTACTGGCCTGAAAACTTATACAACCCAGATCGCCGATCAATCCGATGGCTTTACCCTGGTATCTGGAGAATGGCGCCTGGCACGCATCTTCTATTACTTTCAGATTGTGTTTTTTTGCCAATGCCATAATCTTTTCCATGTTCGCCGGCAAACCCATGATATGTACAGGCATGATGGCTTTAGTGTTCGCATTGATGGCTTTGGCTACCTGGTCGGGATCCAATTGAAAAGAATCGGGATCCAGATCCACCATGACCGGTAATGCCCGGCTGGTGAGAATGGCCGATATAGTTCCAAAATCCGTGTAAGGAGAGGTGATCACCTCGTCCCCAGGCCCTATATTCAAAGCTTCCACAGAAGTGCTCAATGCCTGAGTACCCGAGCCTGTAGCGACACAATATCCTGCGCCGAAAAGCCTTGCGAATTCTACCTCGAAAGTGGGCACAGTACCGTTTGCAGACTGAATTCTACTCCAGACACGACTCTTTGTAGTTTTTAGAACTGACTCAATAACTTTCTCGTCGACATAAGGCCATGCCGGCCCAATAGGTCCTTTTCTAAGCGGACTGCCTCCCAATACGGCAAGCGTTCCCTTATCCATTGAAAAACCCGCCAACGCCCCTCCTACACCCGAAGTAGCCGTCACCGTGGTAAGGGCAGCAGCCTTTATAAACTTCCTGCGACTGAATCCCGAATTGCTCATATTAATCAATTTAGCGTTATAAAATTATTCTATAAAAATGGTCACCAGATGTATGTTTCAACACCGTATCTATAAACAAATAAGCTTCATTACATACTGCTGTCGGGAAGTCGCAGCCACCTCCCGGATAATAGGCCCGCAATTTTTCTGCGCCCCTAAAAAAACGTAAACACCGGACAACCCATTCATCCCTGCTGTGAAACAGGCATTTGCTTTGGCAAATAATAAACTGGTGGGAAGCCTGAGAACAGCGGTTGCAGTTATCGAATACCTCATATGGTCGGCTGCGGCAAAACCGTCCGGAAAAACAAC
>CAZAVR010000677.1:0-2307 GCA_964488435.1 uncultured Cytophagales bacterium
AGATTAAGAAGTTGTTTTCCGGCTATGTAACGACCAAGGTTTTCCTCAAAAAGACCGAACCATTTAAAATCCGGGCCTTCCAGACTTCTCCCTGCATGCGGACTGATGAGTATCCGTCCTTCTGTCCACAGCTTACTGTCATGTGGAATCGGCTCCCGCTCAAACACATCAAGCGCTGCCCCGGCCAGTTGGCCTGATTTTACCTGATGGCAGAGTGCCTCATCATCCAGCGTACCTCCCCTCCCGATGTTGACAACAAAAGCCGAAGCGCGCAATAGTTTAAGTTCCTCCATTCCAACAAAATGATGTGTCTCCGGAGTTTTGGGAAGACAAATGATCAATACATCCGTCTTTGGCAATTCCAGCTTCCATGAAGCTTGCCCAAACACCTGGATTTCGCCAGAAACACTGTCTTCCTGTTGATTTCTGACTGCTGATACCTTTCCACCGATGGCAGTCAATAGCGAGGCTATACGCCTGGACAAACTGCCCCAGCCGATAATTAGGCAACTGCTTCCGCTGAATGTCTTTAGACGATGACGAATCCAGCTTTTTTGAGTTTGTTCGTCCCGTAACAAAGGTAAGGATCTGTAAAGCGCTAAAGTCATCGCCACCGTATGCTCGGCCAACTCAGTATCATAAACTCCTCTGGCACATGTCAGTAGGATATTTTTCCGGATCAACGTCTCCTTCTGCGAGAGAACGATATCCACCCCAACCGAATTAGACTGAAACCACCTAAGCTTCTCCGCATAAGGCAACGATTGGAGAAAGTAGCGGTTACCCAGCACAATCTCTGCATCTTTGATAAGCGTTCTCGCCGATACCTCGTTCTCAGCATGGCGTATTTCATATCCCGGTGCTATCTGCTGTAAACGTGCTAAATGGTCTGCCGGAGGCGGATACATCAATAGAATCATAGATAAAGGGGATTGGTAATCCAACTTTCTACCTGCTCCTTGAAAACAAGGTAGTCTACCTGCTCTTCTGCCGGTGTACGCTTTCCCGCATCAGTAAAAGCCTGTTGTATCATGGCTACCATGGATGCCATGCTGTGCTGTTTGCAATCCTTTATGAAAGTACGTCTTAAAAAGCTGAAATCTACCTGCTGCCGTGCATACTCATTGATCAGGTACCGGCTCGATACCGGCTCCCCACCGCCAGGATGCGTAAGTCCGCCGACTCCGACCGGAACATCAAAAGCATTTCGTATGCGGGTGATCGTGTCATCTACCAGCGGATAGAAAATGTTCGGCGTATTGCAGGAAATGTGTAAATCGTTTAAACCTACATAAACTCTTTTTAAAGGCATTTGGGCAAATTCCACCAGATAACCTATGGCCTCGTTAGTCTCGATCAGCATGCTGATATCCACATCCTTGCCAAAACGATGCATGATGCTCTCTATGTGATCAGGACTAACGACCATGGGCACAAAGATCTCGTCGGCCCCACCATCAATAGCCCTTTCTATCTCATGAAAAGTTTCTTCTCCTCTGAATCCATTGATACGACATAGCAGGCGGCCACGCGGTACAATATTCCGGATCCTGCATAAATCCTCATAGGTATCGTGATTTACCTGCGTATCAAACCCCCGCTGTCGTGCCTTTTTGCCCTGGTTCTCCCAATCAACCAAAATGTATTGTACGCCTGCGTCCAGCGCACTGACCACCAACTCCTCATCCGTTGAGAAAAAAATCAGTCCAAATTCATTATCCTTCGTGTGGCTGTCTTTCACTGTATCAGATTTTATGTGCTATCACTAAACAACTTGTACCAAACGGTATTTTTTTCCCCTTTTTGATCCATCCAACCTCCCAGGCAAGCAATTTTTGTAACAAATTGGCGGCTGCCTTGTTACCCGCCAGATGCTCACCCTGCTTTTTACCGGGCGTATTCTTCCTTGATATACCGAATTTATTCGGAAGCACCCTGGTAAGCCATATAGGGAGCCATGCAAGCGAAAAGAAATACGTTGTGTACAGTGTTTTAAACCCACATTCAGCGAGTAGCAACTCCAGCTCCTGAAGCGTGTAGCGTCGGTAATGCCCCAATTGCACATCATTATCAGACCATAGCGACTGAAAGGCCGGCACGGTCAGGATAAGCTTGCCATCTTCCAGTAAAAGTTGCCTGATCTGACCAAGAAATTGCCTGTCATTCTCAATGTGTTCCATCACGTCAAAAAATCCGACACCTTCCACCGGACTGCTTCCAGGAAGAAAACTTTCCAATGTGGCATGCACGGTCCTTTTTACTCCGCGCTTGCGTGCGTTGTTTACTCCCGTCTCGTAGGGTTCCACG
>CAZAVR010000678.1:0-2231 GCA_964488435.1 uncultured Cytophagales bacterium
GATGAAAGAATACATACCGGGGGTATTGGTGCGAAGGCGTGGCGGACGATTTATGCTTAAAGTTGTGGAGAGTATGAAGCCTTTCCGGATTTTCGACCAGGATCCTTTGATTCTGATGGATGGAGTTCCGGTTTTTAATACAGATAAGATACTGGCCTTTGACCCTTTGAAGATCAGGAAGATTGATGTGATCGAATCCGAGTATTACCTGGGACCGCTTGTTTTCCAGGGCGTCGTGAGCTACAGCACATTTACCAACGACATGTCCGGTTTCGAGATGGACCCGCTGGCCCTTGTTTTGCAATACAATGGTATACAGGAGCCGAGGACGTTTTATGCGCCCCGTTATCCTACCGCTCAGCTGGCATCAACCCGGGTGCCCGACTTCAGGAATCTGCTGCACTGGTCGTCTTCCATAAGTACCGATAAAGACGGGAAGGTCAAAGTCCCTTTTTTTACGTCAGATCAGCACGGAACCTACCAGATCGTGGTTCAGGGAATTACCTCAGACGGGAAGCCTGGCTACGGAACTTCGCTTTTGAAGGTGGGTCAGTAAGTCTCTTTTAACCACTTATCCTCTTATTTGGCCGCTTGTCCTGATATGCGCCATATTTTAGCCAAGTACCTTGTAATGCAAAGTACCTTTTCATACATTTGTAAAAGGATCCACAGGTAATTTTTGCCGATCCGAACTTTTAGCCATGAAAAAGACTTTCAGTGAATCATAAAATGGAGATATGAATATTGAGAACGCTCAGGTGCAGATGCGGAAGGGAATTCTGGAGTTCTGCATTTTGCATATAATATCAAGGGGGGAGGTATACGCCTCTGACATGCTGGAGGAGCTTACATCTGCCCACATTATGGTGGTAGAGGGTACGCTTTATCCTTTGTTGACCAGGCTGAAAAATGCCGGTTTGCTGGATTATAAATGGGTGGAGTCGTCCTCCGGGCCACCCAGGAAGTATTATGTGCTGACGGAATTGGGAAAGCAATCTCTGGAGGCGATGCAGTCGACCTGGGTAGATTTGTTTACCTCTGTGCAGACGGTCATTCGCCGTACCGATGAATCCCGGTCTTCAGACATTTCTTCCTAATCACAAACGAAATCAGAAATTTTCAATTGGCCATAAAATGGAAAAGACAATTAGCATAAATATCGGCGGTATCATCTTTCATATTGAGGAGGAGGGTTACCAGAGATTGAGGAGCTATCTTAATTCGATTCACAAGTATTTCTCAGCTTTTGCTGACAATAAAGAGATCTTGTCAGATATAGAGGGTCGTATTGCGGAGCGCTTCCTTTTGAAAATGAAGACAGGCGGTATCCAGGTGATCTCATTGTCAGACGTGGAGGAGCTGATCACAGCGATGGGTACGGTGGATGATTTTGCAGCGATAGAATATGCGGATGACTTGCTGGATACGCCGGCTGAACCTGTCCATGAGTTTAAGCGGACGGAGGCAGAAGCTTCGGAGCCGGAAACGAGCGGGCGGGGAGGAACGCAGGGAGGTGACAGTAAATTTTACCGGGATCTCAGGAGGAAAATTCTGGGCGGGGTGGCTGCCGGGTTGGCGCACAGGTTTTCTATCGACCCGGTTTGGATAAGGTTGATGATTATCTTTTTGATCGTCGGATTGCCAGTCAGCGGGAAGTTGCTGGAAATAAGGTTGGGTGGATTCGGTTACATAGCAGCGACGACAGTGCTCGTATACATAGCGATGTGGATAGCGTTTCCCGGGAGTGCGACACTTGAAGAAGATAAAAAGATCAAGAAATTCTTCCGTGACCCTGACAAAAAAGTGATTGGTGGCGTGGCAGCAGGGGTTTCTTCTTACTTTGCCGTGGATCTTGGTGTGGTACGTTTTCTTTGGGTATTGTCAGTGCTTTTCTTTGGAACAGGCGTGATCATATACCTGGTATTATGGGTCATTGCGCCCGCAGCCCGTACACTCACCGAAAAAATGGAAATGGTGGGGGAGCCCATTACCCTTTCTAATATTGAAACCAATATTAAGAAAGGGTTGGATCTGGATGAAAAATCCGGTGAAGAGAGATTATTGACCAAAGTACTATTGTTCCCGTTCCGGGCTTTGTCTGTTCTGCTCGGAGGATTGGCTGATTTGCTGAAGGGATTGGGGCCGGTGGTACGTGTTTTGATAGGAGTTTGTCTGGTATTTGTGGGTACGCTGGCTATCCTGGCCTGCGTCATTTTGCTCGGACTGGTGTT
>CAZAVR010000679.1:0-2212 GCA_964488435.1 uncultured Cytophagales bacterium
GGAGCCTTGTGGCGAAATCCGTAGGAAAACACGTGATCAACACTACTTTCTTTGTAGCCTTTTTCCCTCACCTGGTGGCAGGCCCCATATTAAAAGCCCACGATTTCATACCTCAGATCAAACATAAGTTTTTCAATGAGATTGATTGGACTTTCTGTTACAAAGCGTTGGTTACAGGCTTCTTTCTGAAAATTGTCATTGCAGATCAGCTCAACCACCATACCTTCTGGATTGAGTATCCCTATTTTGAGTCGCATTCGACTTTCATATTGCTTGTGATGCTGTTCGGGTATTCCATTCAGATCTTCGCTGATTTTGCCGGGTATTCGCTGATTGCGTTGGGTATAGCCGGGCTGTACGGCTACAGGCTCATGCAAAATTTTAATTTCCCTTATATATCTACTTCTTTTTCTGAGTTTTGGAGACGCTGGCACATTTCCCTTTCCAGCTTTTTGAAAGAGTACCTTTACATCCCGCTTGGAGGTAACAGAAAAGGTCCCAACCGGACCTACATCAACCTCATGATCACCATGATATTGGGGGGACTCTGGCACGGAGCAGCCTGGAGTTATGCTATTTGGGGTGCATTTCACGGGCTGACGCAGGCTGTGGAACGTTTTAAGAAAGATCATTTTCCAGCTCCGGAACAGCCCTCCATTTTCCGGAGGATCGTTTCGGGTCTGGTTGTATTTACCCTGGTTACTTTCGCATGGCTGCTGTTCAAATTGACGGAATTCACCCATGTCCTGTCTTACCTGGCCGCCATCGTTAATAACACGGGCATGAGTTCCTACATGGCCATTGCCGTCTACATCCTGATCTATTCTTTGCCGGTCGTGTTTTATCATCTTTATTACCTGTACAAACAGGCAAATCCGCAAAAACAATGGCCGGCAAAATGGGAACCTTACTTTTACGGAATAATGCTTTTTATGATTATCACCAATAGCGGTATCGGGACAGACTTTATATATTTCCAATTTTAGGCATGCTGAAAAAGTCTCTTTTAACGACGTTGGTACTGCTTGTCGGCTACGAAATACTGGTGCGATCAACTGACTTCTGGTGGTCTACCGGCCAAAACACTCAACAGAGCAGCGTAGTACGGGCGCATAACTTTATGTTTGCCGAGGATCATTTCACGAACGTAATGGTGGGGTCATCGATCGGCAATCGTATCACTTCAGGAGTTCCGACCGACAGTCTTCCCAAAGGCTTCTACAATCTCTCCTTTGGCGGGCAATCCATTTTTGACGGCTTGCTTATTATTAAAAACCTGGATTACTCGCCGGATGTCGTGTATATTGAGGTGAATACACTACTCCGGAACGAGGATCCTAACCTGCAATCTTCCCTTTTCTCTCCTGTTTTATATCCGCTAAAAAAAGCACTGGCTTCCCTGCGAGAGCGCAATCAACCCATCGGCGTCCTTGCCAGAATACCAACGATATCCAACGGAAAACCAGACAAACAAAAGGGTTCTCCGCCCGTATATATCGAAAGAAACGACCATACCTATAAAACCATGTTGGAGATAGAGATCCGCCACAAAAAGGACTCCATTTCCCCCGCATCTATGGCAGACAGGATTTCTAAACTTCAGTCCTTCGTCGATTATTTGAAAAAGAAAAATGTCAAAATAGTTTTTTTCGAGGTGCCTGTGGATCCTGCTGTGTGCAACCTTGCCCTTCCTAGACAAATAAGAAATGCCGTAAAAGACGCATTTTTACCGCAGGGATGCTACTTCATTGACATGCCTGACTGTTCGGGATATCTTACTACGGATGCCACTCACCTGGAAAAAGTGAGTGTGTATCATTACCTTAACTACTTTCGATCAGAGTTAAAAAGACAGGCTATTCTGTAAGTACATGTTCGCGGAATTCAGCGCCAGCTTTTACTCTCCGAAGCCACAGCAAGTACGTAGTGATCTCTGAACCAGAACGAAACATCCACGTGCTCCCGGATACCGCCACAGTTCAGATCACAAAAGCAGCTTGCGCCATCGGTTGATGAGTAGATGCTGATATCCTCCTTCATATTGATATCTCTGACAGCATATTTGTACACGGCCTCTTTAATAGCCCAATAAAGATAAAGTGTTCGCTTGTCTGATATGCCTGGCAGCAAAGCCATTTCCCTCTTGTTAAGAAAAAAATCACTGCCTTTCACCAATGCATGCCTACCGAAGGTCTGTATGTCAACGCCCACC
>CAZAVR010000680.1:0-2212 GCA_964488435.1 uncultured Cytophagales bacterium
ACACTGACGAAATTTGTAATGAGAATCAGCTGACTGAAGCCCTGGACAGGGTATTGGACAAACTTCCGGAGAAAACAGCCATGATCTTCCGGATGAGTAAAATTGAGGAGTTACCTGTAAAGCGGATCGCCATCGAAATGGGTCTTACCGACAAAGCGGTAGAGTATCACATCACCAAATCTATGCGTATCGTTAGGGAACAGCTCAGGGGATTTCATTCAGATAATTAATTTTTTTTATGACAAAACACGAGTTTGACCGGCTATCGGAGAAATACAAAACCGGCCAATGTTCACATGATGAAATCGCTTTACTGGATGAGTGGGCAGAGTTGCATCTAAAGCATCAGGATGCCTTGCATGTCGATGAGAATGAGCTTATAAAAACAGAGGATATTCTCTGGGACAGGATACTAAGGAATGCGGGATTGGCTGATGAAAAAGAGTATCGTTATCCGTGGCTTAGAATGACATCCGGAATAGCGGCAGGGGTATCTCTTCTGCTACTCATGTGGTGGCTGGTCGGGCCGGCAGAGAAAGGATTTGCGAACGATGCAGCAGGCATCGTCGGGATAGAAACCAAGAATACGGGGAATTCGCAGCAGATCGTGCATTTGGTTGACGGGAGTACCGTATTACTGGAACCGGGAGCAAGTGTGGTGGCTGATGAGAGTTATGGTCTGAAGACCCGCACGGTGAGGTTAGAGGGAGAGGCGTTTTTTGATATCAAAAGCAATCCTGAGATCCCATTCCTTGTTTTTACAGGTGACCTCGTTACGGAAGTACTGGGGACCAGCTTCAGAATCAAACCCAGGGTGGGTCACAGAACTATTGAGGTTTCGGTGGTGACGGGTAAGGTTTCTGTGTATTCGGGAGGGTCAGGCAGTCGCAAGAAGAAAGATGGTGTGATTATCACACCGAACCAGAAAGTGGTATATGATACTGAATTGAAAATCATCCGTCAGGGTTTAGTCGACATCCCGCGGATCGTCGTACCGGGGCTTCAGAAATCGGATTTGTCTTTTGATGAGGCCCAGGTCGACAGTGTGTTTTCACAGATGCGGAAGCGCTATGGCGTCGATATTGTCGTTGGAAATCAGGGAGTCAACAATTGTGTATTTACAGGTGACCTGAGTGAACTCGATATGTATCGTCAGCTTGATTTTATTTGCCAGGTAATCAATGCAGAGTATGAACTTCGCGGATCCACAATTTTCATCACCGGAAGTGGTTGTAATAACCGACGCCAATGAATAAGTCCATTTTTTAAACTAAACCAAACAACGCCCTATGACTAAATTTACCTGAATAGCCGGCAAAAATAACGCCGGTAATGCGTCCAACATACCGGCGTATATGCACCTACTCAAACGTCCAATCTGAGTTCCGTTTTTGAAACGGTCAGTACACAAATCTGTTTTAGAGTCAGTTTACCCTTAAAACAAGACTAAAATTATGAACAAATTTTTAACAATCCCATCTTGGGCTTGGAAAACTATGAAATTATCTTTCCTTCATTTTTTCCTGCTTATCGCATTTTGTGGTATTTCCTATGGGTACGAAACCCGCGGGCAAAATGTGTTGGAAAAAACGATCACGCTTTCTGCTGACGGACTTCGTCTGAAAAAAGTGCTTTCTTTAATAGAAAGCCGTTCCGGAGTACGTTTTATCTACAGTTCGAGTACGATTGATATGGATAACAAAATCAATATCAATGTGGCGAACAAGAAGCTGGATCAGCTTCTGCACGAATTGCTTGTTCCGCTTTCTGTAGACTATTCAGTGGTAGACAATCGGATTTTGCTGAGAAAGAATGCTGTGCCGGAAAAAAGTTCTTTTTTGAACGAAATTAACATCGGAACGGAAATCGACCAGCTGGTTGATAAAACTGTTCGGGGAAGAGTGACAGATGAAAAGGGAGAGGGATTGCCGGGTGTAAGCATCCTTGTCAAGGGGACACAGCAGGGTACAGTTTCTGATGGAACAGGTGCCTATAGCCTCTCAGTACCCAATGAAAACTCGGTACTTGTTTTTTCATTTGTAGGTTATTCGAGCCAGGAGATGATAGTGGGTAACCGTTCGGCTATCGATTTGTCTTTAAAGGTAGATGAGAAAGGATTGCAGGAAGTGGTAGTTGTAGGTTACAGCACACAGAAAAGAGCTAATCTCACAGGTTCTGTGGCTACTGTAGGTAGTCAGGAATTGGAAAGAAG
>CAZAVR010000681.1:0-2211 GCA_964488435.1 uncultured Cytophagales bacterium
CACCAGTATTATTACGCCAGATACGACGGAAAACAATGGACGGATCATAAGATTTGTGACGCCGGCAAATGGTTTCCGAGAACACCAAAAGACAAAAAAGAAACAGAGCAAAATTACTCCGGAGGCGTGACTATAGACCCGTCAAACCCGTCCGTGGTCTATTTTTCTCACCAAGTGAACGGTATTTTCGAGATATCCAAAGGACAGACGAAGGACCATGGCCAATCATGGGAAATGACCCCCGTTACGGAAAACTCCAAACTCGATAACGTCAGGCCTTTTGTTCCGAGGAACAAACCCTCAGGCCAAAAAACGGTTGTATTGTGGATGCAAAACCGTTCGTATATTCACTATACCAAATACGACAGCAGCATTTTGTTCAAAGTTTTTGACAAATAAAAAAAGTCAAACCGGGCATAGCGTGGGCGAATCATACACAAGTGTATGATTCGCCCACGCCCCAACTCCATTTAAAAAAATACAACGAAGTTCAGTCACATGAAAATAATATCTTTTGCCCTGATTTCTCTGTTCAATTTTGTTGCTTTCACTCATGTAAAAGCACAAAGCAAGCCGTCCGGCCGCTTGCTGCAATTGCATACATCCCCGGGAAACAAACCACAAAACATAACCACCAAAGCACAGTGGTCTCAAAAGCGCGCACAAATACTGGATAGTATGCAGAGTGTTATGGGGAAATTGCCCCCTCGTACAGGAAACCCACCTATGAATATTCAATTCCACGACACGCTGAGAGAAAATACCTATACCCGGTATAAAATATCCTTTACGCCTGCCCAGGCCGAAATTGTCTATGCCTTTCTATACATACCCAATAAAAGGTCCGGTTACCGGAAGTACCCGGCTATGCTCGCCCTTCACCCCACCGGCATGCCGGGTAAACTCATTACTGACGGACAGGGCGACAATCCAAATCTGACACAGCGAAAAAACAGAGCTTATGGAAAAGAACTCGCCGAAAGAGGGTTTGTCGTTATAGCACCTGATTACCCTAGCTTTGGTGAAGCTAAAGATTACAATTTCGCTAAAGACCGCTATGAATCAGCGACCATGAAAGCGATTTTCGACAATATGAGATGCGTTGATCTGCTTCAGGCTATGCCCCAGGTGGACCCGCTGAGAATTGGTGTCATAGGGCACTCGCTGGGAGGACACAACGCGATATTTACAGCTGCATTTGACACCCGGCTAAAAATAGTCGTTTCCAGTTGCGGATGGACCATGCTGGATTACTATAATATCGGAGAAGAAGCTTCTAAAAGATACGGCGGTCGGCTTGGCCCTTTCGCCCAGGACAGGTACATGCCCTTGTTCAGAGAAAAATATAGACTAGAAGGGGATAAAATACCTTTTGACTTTGACGAGTTAATTGCTGCACTGGCTCCCCGTACTTTTTTTTCCTGTTCTCCACTAAAAGATAGTAATTTTGACGTCAAAGGGGTAAATGTAGGTATCGACAATGCAAGCGTTGCCTATAAATTTCTCGGTGTCGAAAATAAGCTGCAGGTACGATATCCTGATTCAGGACACGACTTTCCTTATGAGACGAGACAAGAAGCTTATCAGCTGATCGACAAGGTGCTGGGAGGCCCCTCAAATTAAAAAAAACTAAACACTTAACCTGTAATGAACAGACCTAACCTGTTTGTCCTCACGACAATCCTCTTTAACCTATTTGCCTTAAGCCCTTACGCCCAGGATACGGCCCCGGATCCGCTCCTGTATCTCAACGCTAAACCCGGTACTTCAAAAAAGATCCTTATCACCAAAAAATCCCAATGGGCAGAAAAAAGGGAACAGATACTCGACAGCATGCAAAGTGCAATGGGGAAACTCCCCACTTCCAAAGGCCTCCCTCCTTTTGATATAGAAGTCCGGGAGACCCTGGAAGAAAAGAACTACAAACGCCTGACGATAGCGCTCACCGTCGCACCAAATGAAAAAGTGTATGCCTATCTGTATCTGCCGGCAGCAAAAAACGGTCAAAAGAAATTCCCCGCCATGCTGGCCTTACACGAGACCGATGACCGCGGAAAAAAAAGCCCGGACGGTGACGGATCGCGGCCGGATCCTCAAACAAAGAGCAACCTGGCCTACGGGAAGGAACTGGCCGAAAGAGGGTATGTAGTGATCGCCCCCGATTACCCCAGTTTCGGAGATGCCAAAGTATACGATTTTAAAAATGACCGG
>CAZAVR010000682.1:0-2211 GCA_964488435.1 uncultured Cytophagales bacterium
GTTTGTTTTTTTTCCGCCGCAGATCATCGGACGGCTGCCTTTCGCTCCTCGGAAAACAACAGGCGAGTGGGGCGTTCCGGAATCGGTACCTGTCAGGCTGAAGGCTTCGGTGAGGTAGTAGGTTCCGGATTGTATTTCTACGAAGATGGTGTCTTTCAGCTTTTTGTCCAGGCGCAGTCTCCGGATTTTATCTTTAGCGGCATCGAGTGTGGCCAAAGGCTTATGTTGAGAACCCGGGTTCCTGTCATCACCGCCGGGGGATACATAGATTCGCTCGGCAGCATTTAGTTCACTGGCGGTGGTAAAAAGGATGAACAGGCCAAAAAGGAATAATTTCATGCGTTAACTGTCTGAATGGAATCCATAAAAGTGAGATTTCGGGAGATCATACTCGGTGTTGTCCGGGGGGAGGTGGGAGAAGAGGGAAGAGACTATTGTCAGCAGGAGAAGTCGGACGCCACTGATTTTCTGCCATTGGGCAACTGGCTGGAAGTTAATTACCGTTTGTGAATTTCGGTTTCATGTGTTTATTTTTTATCGGGATATTAAGGTCACACGAAATTGACACGAAGAATTAGGGTAGTCAGATTAAATTTGCTTTATTTCGAAAACAGGATTGAAGGAATTTTGAAGAAATGAAAAGATCGAAAAACCAATAGGCAACCTTAACCAATATTTTAAACCATCAATATGCAAAAGGAACTCATGCGCCAGCAATTGGAGCAAAGTAAAATGGGATGTTTGAAAATTCTGAACGATGTCAGTACGGAGAATGCCGCTTTTCGTCTCTGCGAGAAAACAGCATCTGTAGGTTTTATTTATCGCCATATAGGTGAATCTACACACTTGCTGGCGCAATTTTTCGGATATCCTACCTCCAGTAAGGGCGAAACCATGGGACAATTGGATAACGGTAAATTTTACGATTTGGAAGAAAGCAGGGAGATATTTGAGCAGGGCTATACCACATTGGGAAAGCTCATAGAGGAAACGGATGAGAATGTGTGGATGGAGGAAATAGAAACAAACTGGTTTGGTAAAATTTCCAGAATAAAGCTGTACTCGCTTACCTTGTTTCACAACGCTCATCACAGCGGTCAGATCGCCTCTGCGATGGTTAAGGGGAGGAAATTTTAGCTGATGATATAGAAACCAGATAGCTGAAACAGGATTCTTGAATAAACTCGGGTTTTCTGGGTTACCCTCTCAGTAATTTGGATCAGACTGTTATCCCGGGGCAACAGCTACCAATCGGCGTCTTCCAATTGAAATATCTCGTTTACAGAAGTCTGCAGAACTTCGGCAATTTTTAAGGCCAGCACGGTAGAAGGTACGAATTTTCCGGTCTCAATCGAGTTAATGGTTTGGCGGGATACCATTGTCTTTTCCGCAAGCTCTGCCTGGGAAATGTGATGACGGGCCCGCTCTACTTTGAGCGTGTTTTTCAATATTGTCTATTTTTTGTACCTGAGGTAATGAAACAGGCCAAATGCAAGTAGCAGAATGACGGCCAGCGATTCATATGCGGAAATCGAATCGATCAGTTTGCCTGAATTGGGTTCATCCTGGTCAATGAAGAAATAATTGATCAGATGCGTGATAAATAGCCCCGTGGGTACAGCCCATGTCAGCGCCTGAAACTTCATCTGATGGATACGTTCATCATCTATCTTTTCTTTGGAGAAAAAAATAAAGACCATTCCCCAGCAGACGAGCGCGGCAAGAAGATTGAAGTCCATCAATTGAAATGTCCGGTACTTCGACAAAAAAGCGGATATACCCCAGCCTATCAATAAAATGCCTACGATTTTCATCCGGTAGGAATAAACAAATATGTCAAAAATGTGCTTCGTGATGTAAAGTTTAATTGTCTTAATGTCTTGTATACTTTACAAAAATAGAAATAAATTTTGAATTACCACCGATTGTTATAAAGGTGACTGGTCTCCGAAGTAATCACGCTGTAATGCTCCTCCTGCGCCAATCAAACCTGGATTCGGAGTTGTCGGATGTAGAACTTCGATCTGAATTATTCCCAAAGAATAGACTGATCAGGATTTAAGAATAATGCTCGCGGGATAGCCCCGGCTTACTTCGAAAAAAAAGGAAGGCAATGCCTTATTACAGGCTCATCTAAGAAAGATACGAAGAATTTCGGACATGTACAAGCATTAATTGCAAAATGTAGCCCTATATCCGGTCTATCTCTAG
>CAZAVR010000683.1:0-2210 GCA_964488435.1 uncultured Cytophagales bacterium
CCGGTGGCGTCCGCATTCGCAAAAATCCAAACTATCGAACTAAACGAACTCTGGCGCAAGGCCTATAAGTACGAAAAACGCCAAACTCTTGAACTAAACTAACTCTACCTGGAAGCTCACTAAGTCCGGAAAACGCCCAACCATCGAACTAAATGAACTCTAGGACAAGGCCTATAAGTACGAAAAATGCCAACTATTTTACTCCGCCGTCTTCTGCTTCTGCCGCAGCTCTTTCACCGTTTTACCATCACCTGTGTGAGACCAGCCCGGGGGGAAGAAAATGTATTTTAATTTCACCGACAAAGGGACCGGCTGTTTTACATCGTCTTTTATACTTTTCCACTCGTGGAAAATCGTATGCGAAATGCGTTCGTCTTCCAGCGGAGTGGTCAGACCATACTTCAAATGGACATCGGGAAGTTCTTCCTGGAAGGTGCCGAAGAGCCGGTCCCAGATGATCAGGCACATGCCCATGTTTTTGTCAAGATATTCAACATTCGATGCGTGATGCACGCGATGATGCGAGGGGGTTACCAATATTTTCTCCAGCCACCCCAGCTTGCCGACGAGTTCCGTATGGACGATAATCCCGTAGATCTGTGTGAGGGAATACATGAGCACGATGTCCGCCGGATGAAAACCAATGAATACAAGGGGAATGAAATACAGAAACCTGTACAAAGGCTGAAACACGGACGAACGAAACCCCGTTGTAAGATTGAAATGCTCAGAGGAATGATGGGTCACGTGGATAGCCCAGAAAATCCGCGAACGATGGTCGAAATAATGAAGACAGTAAAAAATAAGATCCTCGGCTATAAACAAACAAAGCCAGTAAAGCCATGCTTTATCCACCAGAGAGGCCATCCCCGTTCCCGCCTCATAAAACCATACAAGCACGGCAAGGTATCCTGCCCTGAACAAGAGGTCTATCCCCCCGTTCAAAAGCATGAAGATGAAATTAGTAACCGTGTCCCTTACTGTATAAGCAGGTTGGTTCCTCCAGTTGGTCAGGATAATTTCCAGACCGATAAGGCCCACATAAAATGGTGTCGACAATTTTATGATGAGACTTTCTATCTCAAATGGGTTCGTCATATCTCTAAGAAAACGTTCAATGGCTATTGACCACAAAGATAGACCCTATACGCCTCAAACCCTGGCATACAGCACATTAGAAAAAAGTTAGATTTTCACCCCTTTACCCCTCGACTCCGCTCGGGGTCCGGCGGCTCGGGGTCCGGATGGGGGGCTGCGCTCGGAATGACCCCTCGAACTGAGTTCAATGGCCTATTTCCTCGGCAACAGTGCCTCTCCCTCGAAAGTTATCCCACCCCATCCGTTGGTCATAAACTGCCGGATGTTCTGATGATTGGTCGCCTCGGGGCTGGCAAGTACGTCCGCATAATGTTCCGCAAATAAAGCCAGTGTATCTTCCCTGGAAAGGTCGTTCAGTTGCGCAAAAGCAAATACCTTTGCACTTCCCTGGTTTTCGGTAGCGGCATTGTCCTGGGCTCCGTTTTTGAACGCGGTAGGAACATGGTCGTAACGCTCCTCTATATAGGCAAGCACCTCTTTAAAATTGGCTTCGCCGTATTTTAATCTTTCGAGTAATGTATTCATAATCTTAAGCTATTGAAGGCAAATATATACATTATCGGCCGGTTACGCCACATTATTAATGGCTGGTGTCCACACCAGCCATTAATAACGTATATTGCATTTACAAAATCGCTATCATAACATCCATCCGTTGATAAAAACCATGAAAAAAGCAATCACCTCTCTCCTACTCATCATTTGCCTGACAGGCCATACTTTCGCACAAAACAGCAGTTACGGAATCAGCGGAGCAATCGGCAAAGGCACCGTGCTTAGAAAATCCCTCGAAGGAAGTGCTTCCTACGAGTTGAACACCGGCTATTCGGCAGGACTCTACTACAGCAAACGTCTTGTAAATAAACTACACCTCGTGACCGGTATCAATGGATACATGAACCGGTTAACCATTACCCCCGCTTTCCATCCGGATACAGACTTAACCCCGAAATCTTACGATATGCGGATGTTGTACGCGCCGGTTTTCTTGAAAGCGGATTTGTCCAGGTACTTTTTTATCAATGGAGGGCTTATCGGAGATATTGACATTACCAAAGATAAACAGATCACCGATCAGTCGGGTATGGGAGCAGGATTTGGCGTAGGCGTGG
>CAZAVR010000684.1:0-1031 GCA_964488435.1 uncultured Cytophagales bacterium
AAGGCGCTCTGCCGGATGGTGGCTGGCCCAACTGGGTACTCGGAAATCATGATCAGCCCCGCATAGCCAGTCGTGTCGGAATGGGTCAGGCCCGAATCGCTGCCATGCTTCTGTTAACCCTCAGAGGCACCCCCACCCTATATTACGGAGAAGAAATAGGGATGACTGACGTATCGATCCCTCCGTCCGAAATCGTGGATCCACAGGGAATAGGGTTTCCGGATTTGTACAAGAGCCGGGATCCTGCCCGTACGCCGATGCAGTGGGATGATTCAGTAAACGCCGGCTTTTCTCTGGAAAAGCCCTGGCTTCGAATAGCGGACAATTATGCAGAGGTGAACGTAGAGAAACAGAAATCCACACCCTTATCTATGCTCAGTTTTTACAGAAAGCTGATTGATTTAAGAAAAAAAGAGCCGTCTCTTCACTCAGGAGGATATAATCCGGTTTATTCCAACGAACAAATCATATCATATACAAGAGAAACGGCCGAAGCCGATAAATTTCTCATCGTCCTCAACCTCACACATAGATCCGCCTACTTCGACCCGTCTGATTTAAAGTGGAAGGGTATGGTGGTCATCGACACGCTCTCCGAAAAGGAAGGTGATTTGGTCGAAGGAGCTGTTTCCTTAAACGGAGATCAGGGCTTAGTCATCCGTCTGGAAAATGGCGATGAATACCCGGCATAATCCACGCATGTTTCCTCAAAGCGACCCACATTCTGAGGAAAAATTACGCGACCTCCACAAAAGGCTACACCTCCCATATCGGATAAAACGACCCTACCGGCTAATAATCAGCCTGGGGATGCATTTCCAGAAATCAATAGAGAAGTATAGACGGACTGGAACAGAAATTTTAGTTATTAAGTCATCACACCGTTAAGAAATACTTTCAATGAAAGCTGCTATAAACCGCATCTGTGAGCCATCCACACATCATGGATGCGGCGCTTAGCACATCTTTCACCACAATCAATTACCGGTATTCACGACTGACTTTTCACCCGCACATTTATGTTGGACGCA
>CAZAVR010000684.1:1041-2206 GCA_964488435.1 uncultured Cytophagales bacterium
GTGGGCGCCTTTTTGCAAAAAGATGATTTTACATATTGTATATCCCGAAGACCGGACAATCGATATGACCCCGGTTCATAAAGGATACTTTGAGGCTGAAATAACTGAACTCCCGCCTGACACCCGGTATTTCTACAGACCCGATAACAAAAAAGATTACCCGGATCCCACGTCCCATTTCCAACCTGAGGGTGTTCATGGGCCCAGCCAGATCGTATCTCACCATGACTATCCCTGGAAAAACCGGGAATGGGTTGGGCTTCCCCTGAAAAAACTGATCATCTACGAAATGCATGTAGGGACCTTCACGCCGGAGGGCACGTTCGACGCGGTTATTCCACGTCTGAAAGAGCTGAAAGAGACCGGCATCAACGCGCTGGAAATATTACCTATCGCTCAGTTTCCCGGTGAACGAAACTGGGGTTATGACGGAGTGTACCCCTATGCAGTACAGAATTCCTACGGCGGACCAAACGGCTTCAAAAGACTTATCGACGCCGCACACGATCATGGTATGGCAGTAATTTTGGATGTCGTTTACAACCATCTGGGTCCGGAAGGCAATTATCTGGAAGTATTCGGCCCTTATTTCAACGACAACTACAAAACGCCGTGGGGAAGAGCTATCAATTTTGACGATGCTTATTCAGACAGCGTAAGAGCCTATTTTTCTGACAATATCATTTACTGGGCACACCATTTCCGCCTTGACGGCCTAAGACTTGATGCAGTGCATGAGATATTCGACCGGGGAGCGGTAACATTCTGGGAGCTTGTAAATGAAAAACTGAAAGCACATTTCCATGGTCTTGGCCGCCACTTCTACCTGATCGCCGAATCAGACATGAACAACCCGCGGGTGATCAGCCCCACCGAGACAGGAGGAGACGGGTTTGATGCGCAGTGGCTTGACGACTTCCATCATACGCTATACGTTTTACTTGATAAAAACGGAAGAGAACGTTATACTGACTTTGGTTCCATTCAGCAACTGCGCAAAGCCTACGAATCCGGTTTTGTTCATAGTGGCGAATACGTAGGTTTTCGTCATCGCAAACATGGGAAATCATCTGCAGGGATTTCGGGAGACCGGTTTATCGTCTTTAACCAGAACCATGATCAGATCGGAAACAGGGTGAACGGGGAACGCCTCAGTGTACTGATC
>CAZAVR010000685.1:0-303 GCA_964488435.1 uncultured Cytophagales bacterium
CCCATTGATAGGTCTGCTTAAAACACTGGGAAGTAATAACAGACAGGTAAGGGATATATTTATGAGCGTCGGACTACATATTATACTGAGAGGACTTCTGATCGGCAACCTTTTCGGCCTTACCCTCTGCTGGATCCAATACCAATATAAACTGATCCCTCTCGATCCCGTCAATTATTTTATGGACACAGTTCCTATCAGCTTCAACTGGATAGCCATATTACTGATCAATGTAATTACAGTACTGATTAACTGGATCGTGTTGACAGTTCGTTCAATCTTCATCAGCCGGATACTGCCGGG
>CAZAVR010000685.1:313-2206 GCA_964488435.1 uncultured Cytophagales bacterium
ACTTTTAAAAAGTAACTTGTAATTTTCACTAACATCTTCGAAACCAGCATTTTTTTAAAATTTCATGAATCTATTCTCTCTATCAGGTAAAGTGGCGCTTGTAACCGGATGTAATAAAGGAATTGGCAAAGCCATTGCCATTGGACTTGCAGAAGCCGGCGCAGACATCATCGGCGTCTCGGCAAGCCTCTCTTCAGAGGGCAGTGAAATCGCAGCACAAATTGAAAAACTGGGAAGAAGTTTCTACCCTTATTCAGCAGATTTCAGTAACCGGGAAAGTCTCTATTCATTCATTACGCAGGTCAAAGAAAACCACCCTGTCATCAACATACTGGTTAACAATGCAGGTACAATCATGCGGGCGCCGGTAGCCGAACATCCTGATGATTACTGGGATAGAGTAATAGAAGTTAACTTAAATTCGCAATTTATCCTTACCAGGGAAATAGGAAATAGTATGCTCTCGAATGGAGGCGGGAAAATCATTTTTGTATGCTCGCTTCTTTCTTTTCAGGGAGGCATCAATGTCCCCGGATATACGGCGAGTAAAAGCGCAGTTGCGGGGTTGGTCAAAGCCTTTTCAAATGAGTGGGCAGGCAGAGGAGTTCATGTGAACGGGCTCGCTCCAGGTTACATTGATACAGACAATACCCTCGCTCTCAGAAAAGACCCCGTCAGAAATAAAGCTATACTGGATCGGATACCCGCCCTCCGGTGGGGTAAACCGGAAGATTTTAAAGGTCCGGCTGTCTTTCTTTCTTCGGACGCCGCCAGTTACGTGCACGGCACCCTGCTGACTGTGGACGGAGGATGGATGGGAAGGTAATTTTTTTAACGTAAACTACATTTATTTAAATAATGCAAACAAGATATTCAAGCAGCCCCAAGGAAACATCAGCATACAACACTGCGGAATTACGCGGACATTTTTTGATCGATAAGCTATTCGAGCCGGATCAGATCGTCTGGGTATATTCTCATTACGATCGCGTGATGATCGGAGGGGCATTTCCCCGCGGGCATGTTCTGAAGCTGGAAGGTCATGCCAATCTACGTTCGGACTACTTTCTTGAACGCCGCGAAATAGGCATCATCAATGTAGGAGGTCCGGGAACAGTTACAGCAGGGGAAGACACTTTCACCCTGGAAAAACTGGGGTGCGTTTATGTTGGAAAGGGAATCGAAAATGTCACGTTCAGCAGTGAAGACGCAGAAAACCCCGCACAGTATTATCTGCTGTCAAGTCCTTCGCATTCTCCTCATCCTACACGGTGCTACTCCAAAGAAGACGCACAACCTCTGACTGTCGGAGATCAGTCGACATCAAATCATCGTACCATATACAAATACATACATGCCGAAGGTATTCAAAGCAGCCAGCTGGTGATGGGCTTGACGACACTTCATACCGGAAGTGTATGGAACACTATGCCCGCTCACGTGCACGACCGCAGAATGGAGGCTTACTTTTATTTCGATGTTGCGGAAAGCCAACAGGTACTTCACTTAATGGGTGAGCCTCAGGAGACACGTCATATCTGGATCAAAAATCACCAGGCTGTGATTTCCCCCCCCTGGTCCGTACATTCCGGCTGCGGCACGTCAAATTATTCATTTATATGGGGAATGGCCGGCGAAAATAAAGATTATACCGATATGGATCCAATAGCCATACCTGAACTACGCTAAACCGGAAGCATATAAAAAGACAAAACCAGCAGGCTTTGCCCTCACAAAGCAGGATGTAATGTATCATCTTGTTTTCAAAACAGACACCAGTATGCCCCGCATGCTTCGTAAATTTCTTTTGGGTCTTTTAGCTGTACTCCCTGTTATTGTACAAGGGCAGCCCTTACCCTGGTCCGTTTCGTTCGCAGATTCATTTCTGGAAGC
>CAZAVR010000686.1:0-2201 GCA_964488435.1 uncultured Cytophagales bacterium
CCTGTTTTGGATCGGGATATTTTCATAGAATCAAGGAGCCCGTATTTTCGGACGATTTGTTTTTTATAAATGTATTAACAATCGGGGTGGATTCGAAATAAACTTCATAGTTTTATTAGGCAAATCCTCTTTTTGAAAGTCTGATTTTTAGTTTGGAGAAATCGTGATGCAACTGAAGGCTACTGGAAGTGATCATAAAGAAGTATACTTTACCAGCTATTTCAGAATTTTATCTAATTTGGTGTTAAGATCGTTCTAAACAGTTCATGGTCAGATCCGTCATTTGTTTAATATTACTCGGTTTGGTCGCCTGCCTGCCTGTTTCGGGACAAACCAGATACACGGTGAGCGGGTATATCAGGGAGAAAGACAGCAGGGAGCAACTGCCTGGTGTTAGCGTGTATGTGGAGGGTACTTCCTATGGGACGAGCACCAATGTATACGGATTTTATTCTATAACTGTACCGGCAGCAGACTCGTTGACGCTGACTGTTTCATCAGTCGGTTTCAGGACCCTTCATCAAACGCTGGGTCTGGGCAGGGATCAGGTCTGGGACTTCTGGCTTGTGCAGGACAATGAACTGGATGAAGTGGTTGTTTCTGCGCGCAAGCAGCAGAATACAAGCTTTGCGCCACAGATGAGTCGTATAGAAGTGCCTGTGGCACAGCTGAAGAAAATTCCTGCTTTTCTTGGGGAAAAAGATGTTTTACGTGTTTTGCAGCTTATGCCCGGCGTACAGAAGGGCAGCGAGGGCCAAACCGGCCTCTATGTACGCGGTGGAGGGCCTGATCAGAACCTTGTGATTCTTGATGACGCCGTGGTGTACAATGCCAGTCATTTATTCGGGTTCTTTTCTATTTTCAATAGTGATGCGTTAAAAAGTGTCGAGCTTACCAAAGGAGGTTTTCCGGCGCGCTACGGAGGCCGGCTGTCGTCGGTGCTCGAAATGAACATGAAGGAGGGCAATAAAGAAGCGCTCAAAGGGGAAGGAGGCGTGGGACTTATCGCCTCTCGTATGACGCTGGAAGGACCGCTGGCTAAGGGAAAGTCCTCGTTCCTGATCTCAGGACGTCGCACTTACATAGATTTGCTGGCCAAACCACTCATTGCCTATTCTCAGCGAGGTGAAGAATCGAAAGTCAATCCGGGGTACTATTTCTACGATCTGAATGCCAAAGTGAACTACGATTTCGGGAAAAAAAACAAAGTATACCTTTCCGGCTATTTTGGCCGTGACCGGTTCTACGCAAACGAACGGTCTTCCAGCGCGAGAACGGACAACGGACTGGCCTGGGGAAATGCAACGGGTACCTTGCGCTGGAACCATTTATATACTCAGAAGCTGTTTTCAAACACTTCTTTTATTTTTAGTAAATTCAATTTTGGTGTAGATAGCGAATCGGAGGAGTTTAATCAACAGGGAGCGTCGCGTGATCAATACAGTCTGAAATATGATTCCAATATAAGAGACTGGACCCTTAAAACAGATTTTGATTATTATCTGTCGGTAAAGCACGAGCTTAAATTCGGGTTGATGGCTACCCTTCACAAATTTATTCCTTCGGCATTGACTGTGAAGGGCGACATTTCTGATATCCCATTTGATTTTCAGGCCAGACCCGTAAATGCCCTTGAGTCCGGTGTGTATTTGGAGGATAATTTTCAGCCGTTTGACAGGCTTAAGATAAATGCCGGCTTACGTCTGAGTTATTTCAAGACGCCAATGAAACATTACCTACGTCCCGAAATCAGATTTTCTTCGGCATTGCGCCTCCCAGGAGATGTTTCGTTCAAAGCCTCGTATGCCGAAATGAACCAGTTTGTACACATGCTTTCAAATACCGGACTGGGCTTACCCACTGACTTGTGGGTGCCAACAACCGATCAGATTGCTCCCCAGCATTCTAAACAATTGGCGGCGGGCTTCGCGAGGGATTTGGAGAAATTGGGTTTGACCTTGACGCTGGAAGGGTATTACAAATTCATGAACCACATCATCAGCTATAAGGAAGGGGCTTCCTTTCTGAGTATAGACGGAGACAATGCAGGTGAACTGAACTGGGAAGAGAACGTTACTTCCGGAAAGGGAACTTCCTACGGGCTGGAGTTTCTTGTACAGAAAAAGGTGGGACGATTTTCCGGGTGGATAGGTTACACGCTTTCCCGCACACAGTGGACCTTTCCGGAGTTAAATAATGGG
>CAZAVR010000687.1:0-2200 GCA_964488435.1 uncultured Cytophagales bacterium
TGAATATCACACAGGGAAAAAACCTGGTAGACAACTTCAACAACCTTCTTTCCAATCAGTTGAATGTGGTGGTGTATAATTTCGTGGATATGCTTTCTCATGCCCGGACGGACATGCAGATGATCAAGGAGCTCGCTCCGGATGAGGCTGCTTACCGATCTATTACCCGCTCCTGGTTTGAACACTCTCCCCTGCTGGATTTTGTCAAAAAGGTGGCCGAGAAAAAATGTCGCCTCTTCCTGACCACGGATCACGGGATGATCCGCGTCCAGAAGCCCGTGAAAATTATCGGATACCGTGAAACAAATACCAACCTTCGTTACAAACACGGGAAAAACCTTGGATTTGACGAAGGTCATGTGCTGATTTGCCGTAAGCCGGAGCGCTTCTTCCTTCCTAAGCCACATGTTTCTACGGCTTACGTTTTTACCAAGGAAGATTACTTCTTTGCTTATCCGAATAATTTCAACCAATATGTCAACCTCTACAGGGATACGTTCCAGCATGGCGGGGTGTCGCTCGAAGAGATTATCATCCCGTTCATTGACCTGAAAGCCAAATAGACTACATGACGGGGTTGAATGTCAAAAAGCATCAACCCCTGTTTATTCAGACCGAGCAGCTTTCACAAAGCCCTTTTATTACCATGCTCATCTCTTGCATGACAAATTTACGTGGGAGACTGATCGAGGGTAAATGATACTCATTCAGGCAAAAAGTAGCATTGCAATGGTTACAATGGAAATGCGCATGCAGGTCTGCCGGGACACATTCACAGTCTTCAGCACACAATGCATATTTGACACTTCCTGTTCCGTCCTCTATACTATGTACAAGTTTATTTTTCTGAAACGTTTTCAGGGTACGATACAAGGTCACCCGGTCCGAACGTTCCAGTGCCAGCTCGAGTTCATTCAGGCTAATCGCCTTTTTTCTATTGACAAGCTCGCTCAATACCAGCAAGCGCATGGCTGTCGGCTGTATATTCCTGGCCTGCAGCGTGTTCTCCAATTCAGTGCTCATGGTCATCTGCAAAAGTTTTTTCCTGATCGAATCCAAATAATTAACAATTTCCAGTCCGTTTTCGTGCGCTCGGCAGAAACCAGTGACGTGATCGGAAGGAGCAAGTAATCCCCACAACCCCTCCAGGGGATGCCCGCGGCCACAGGGAGGTAAGATGGTGACTTCAGCCGGCAAATATAACCGAAGTCCCCCGCAACGTGCCTGCATGTTGCCGGGATAGTTTCTTTTTTCTATTTTTAGGCAGAATCTCCGATTCTTAAAACCTGAACCTGTAATCCGATCTTTACATCCTTATGTCCTCTTTAAAAGAAAAACCTGACACTACACTTAAAAAAGTACTAAAACCTATCCATATCTGGGCAATCGCGGTCGGACTGGTTATCTCCGGTGATTATTTCGGCTGGAACTATGGCTGGTCCACAGCCGGCACTGTAGGTTTTCTGATCTCAACGCTGGTGATTACAGTCATGTATGTCACTTTTATCTTCAGCTTTACTGAGCTGACCACCATGATACCTCATGCGGGTGGCCCCTTTGCCTACGCAAAGGAAGCGCTCGGAAGAAACTGGGGTTTTGCGGCCGGATTTGCGACCTTGGTTGAATTCCTGCTGGCGCCCCCTGCTATATCTCTGGCCCTGGGCAGCTATGCCAACTTTCTTTACCCGCAAATACCGGTCATAGGCACGGCTATCGGCTGCTATTTTGTCTTCACGGCCATTAATTTTCTGGGGATAAAGGAATCCGCTGTATTTACCCTCTTTATCACGGTCCTGGCTGTCGCAGAACTTCTCCTTTTCATGGGCATTGTGGCCCCACACTTCAAAGTTGAAAACTTTACCGCTAACGCCTTTCCCCTGGAATGGGGAGGCATCTTCGCGTCGGTCCCCTTTGCGATATGGTTCTACCTCGCCATCGAAGGCGTTGCTATGGTGGCCGAGGAGGTAGATAATCCTCAAAAGAACATACCGAAGGGCTACCTCTTTGGTATAGGAACATTGGTCCTGCTTGCGCTGGGTGTCATGATTTTCACAGGGGGTATCACCGACTGGCGTACGCTGAGTACTATAGACTACCCGCTTCCGGAAGCCATAGGTATTGTGCTGGGAAAAGACAATCAGTGGACGAAGTTTTTTGCAAGTATCGGGCTTTTCGGCTTAATTGCTTCTTTTCATAGTAT
>CAZAVR010000688.1:0-2187 GCA_964488435.1 uncultured Cytophagales bacterium
CAGTTCTCTTCATGAACCAATTCCGCCCCGCTATTCGTCAGGATATCACGGAATTTGTCAACGGCGTCCCTCGTCTGTGCCTCAGACAAGATGGGAGTTACTATGAACACCGTTTCATACTGATTTGACATACAGTTTTTTGTTTAAATTTATTTTTAATAAATGAGGGTGCAAAAATACGGCTAGAAAATGAACTTTCCAAACCTGAATGCAAGATGATCACGATGTTATACTCCGGCATCCTACTCGAATACCACCTTGGCTGCAACAGGCTGATGATCTGACGGGTATCGCAGGTCCCGGGAATCGGTGATTACGCCGTATTTTTTCACTTTAATTTTCTGGCTCACAAAAATGTAGTCGATCCGCTCTCTCAACGGAGCGTCAAACTTAAAGTTATTGAATGTCCCCTCCGGCCCGTAGGGCAACTGCTCACTGGCGTCGTGGCTGTCTTTCAGCAGCGTCTTCATCGTGGTGATTTGCTCAGTATCAGGTACCGAGTTGAAATCACCCACGCAGATAGCCGGGGTGTCGCCCGCTATCTCGGCGATTTTCTTCACCATCAGCTTTCCTGACTCTTTCCTGGCCTCCACGCCCTGATGATCGAAATGAACACTGAAAAAGAAGAATTCTTTCCTGGTTTTCAGATCTCTGAACTTTCCCCAGGAACAGATCCGGTTACAGCAGGTGGCGTCCCACCCCAAACCTGGCTTATCCGGGTTTTCCCGAAGCCAGAAATCGCCGCTCCGAAGTAATTTAAACCGGTCTTTCCGGTAAAAAATAGCGGAATGCTCCCCTTTTTCTCTTCCATCGTCTCTCCCCTTTCCATAATAGCTGTATTCTTTAAGATCCGCCAGATCTCTTATTTGATCTATCAGCGCCTCCTGGACACCAAAAATATCAAACTCATGATACCTGATCAGGGCTTTTACATTCTCCTTTCTGTTCGGCCAGGCATTGATACCATCATTCTTGTTATTGTAACGGATATTATAGGTGGCCACATTAAAGTCTGCCGGCTCTTTTTTGACCGGAACAAAGCCCACGGAGATCATGGCTGTGAGCACAAACCATAGAAAAGTCTTCTTCATTGTTCTAAAATTGACTTGATAACATGACAAAAATTGCCGACCCGAACCTTTTTTCCTAATATCCCGGCGGAAAAGTCATCACATTCGGCCCAGCCAGTACTCCCTGCTGAATATCCGGCTGAACTTCCAGTTTTTTTCCATCAGCGCAAGAGGAACATAGGCGTGGGGTTCTTTGGTGATACCGCTCTCATGATAAAGATCGTCATCCGTTAAAATCAGGCTTTCATAATTACCTTCTTTATCGCTGACGGTTATATCGGCGAAAGGCAACGCCCTGGAATATTCAGGATACGCACGGATCAGGCGGTCTTTCAACATCCATTCCTTCCTGTATCCGTCAGGTCTCCTCAGAAAAGGCTGAAATCTTCCTTCGGAAACATCCCTGGCATAAGCCAGATAAGACTTTAACAGGGAAGGTCCGTTGTGGGACGCCCCTTCTACGCTCATTTGCTCCGGCCACAGGCTCGTCACTACATAAATATGCTTGCGGGCTCTCGTGATCGCCACGTTCAGACGATTGGCCCCTCCCTCCTGATTAAGGCTGCCAAAGCGCATAGCCAGTTTGCCGGAGTCATCAGGTGCATAAGCTGTAGAAAAAATAATAATGTCCCGCTCATCCCCCTGCACATTTTCGATGTTTTTAATGAATAAGGAAGGGGCTGTAATACTTTCCCTTTCTACCATTTCCTGGATAAGCTGTTGCTGATTGTAGTTAAACGTAACCACCCCCACACGCTGGTCTCCATCCTGGTATTTCCTCAACAACTCCAGCACCTTTTCCGCTTCCACCTGGTTTGTCTGGTCTTTCCAGATCCCGTCCACCTTCAGATATGAAATTCCCGGCGAATTTTGCCTCACCAGGTGATAGTCTGGAAGCAACTTAAGCGAACCCTTGTAAAAATGGCGGTTGGAGAAATCGATCAGGTCAGCAGAAAAACTTCTGTAGTGCCCTGTAAGCTGGTAAGGAACCAGTGACTGCGCGGCCAGCCTAAGCAGTGACTCGGCCTCCATAGCGGGTGTTACTTCCTCCTCTTCGACGGCCGCTTCAAACCGGATCTTGTACAAATCCCCAGGCATCAGTTGCTGATCATCGCCT
>CAZAVR010000689.1:0-1923 GCA_964488435.1 uncultured Cytophagales bacterium
TTTGTAGCAAAATCGCGTCAGGATTTAGTTTTGGGATAGACATAGACTGTTTTAATTGGAATACATGATCACAGACAAGCTGCAAATCTACTATTGATTTTCCAGCTGTTCTTAAATTTTTTTAAAAATATTCTGCATGAATATGACGAAGGCGTTTTAATTCTATGGATTAAAGGTGTAATTTTGCTACTTCAATTTTAAAATAGTATACCATTATTTCTGTTTTTTTTAGTATGTCAACTTTAACATCAATTGCCAGAGATACCCAGATTTTCGATCTGATCGGTAAGGAATTGCACCGTCAGGAGTCGGGAATTGAGCTCATTGCTTCAGAAAACTTCACTTCCAGGCAGGTGATGGAGGCGGCGGGAAGCGTTCTTACGAACAAGTATGCAGAAGGGTTGCCCGGCAAGCGTTATTACGGCGGATGTGAGGTCGTCGACCAGATCGAACAGATAGCCATCGACAGAATTAAAGAATTATTCGGAGCGACCTGGGCAAATGTTCAGCCGCATTCCGGAGCGCAGGCGAATACGGCTGTTTTTCTGGCATGTCTGAACCCTGGCGACAAAATTTTGGGCTTTGACCTTTCGCACGGAGGGCATCTTACACATGGATCGTCCGTGAATATCTCCGGTAAATATTTTCAGCCTTTTTTCTACGGTGTTGAGCCTGACACTGGACTGATCGATTGGGATAAGGTGGAGGCTACAGCTCTGAAGGAGAAGCCGAAAATGATTATTTGTGGAGCATCTGCGTATAGCAGAGACTGGGATTATGCACGCCTCCGTCAGATCGCAGATCAGATAGGTGCCGTTTTACTTGCTGATATTTCTCATCCCGCAGGTCTTATCGCCAAGGGACTGCTGAATGATCCGCTGGATCATTGCCATATTGTGACCACGACTACGCACAAAACCCTCAGGGGTCCGCGGGGTGGATTGATTATGTTAAGAAATGATTTCGAAAATCCATTCGGGATCAAAACGCAGAAGGGGCAACTGCGGACCATGGCTTCCCTTTTGGATTCGGCTGTTTTTCCCGGCATACAGGGTGGGCCGCTGGAGCATGTGATCGCCGCCAAGGCGGTAGCATTCGGTGAGGCATTGAGTGACTCTTATTACAATTATGCGGTTCAGGTTAAAAAGAATGCACAGGCGATGGCCACTGCCTTTGTCGACAGAGGCTACAAGATCATCTCCGGAGGTACGGATAATCATTTGATGTTGATTGATCTGCGCTCAAAAGGCGATACTTCCCTTACAGGAAAGCTGGCCGAAAACACCCTGATCAAGGCGGATATTACCATCAACAAGAACATGGTGCCGTTTGACGATCGTCCGCCCATGATCTCTTCCGGTATACGTGTAGGGACGGCTGCTGTTACCACCAGGGGACTTGTGGAGACTGACATGGAGAAAATTGTGGATTTGATAGATACGGTGTTGATGAATCACAGTGATGACACCAAAATCGCCGGAGTGAAACAGGAAATAAATCGCTGGATGAACGAATTCCCGTTGTATGCTTAAGCGCCCGGGAGAAAGGAGGGCTTGCGTACCGCGTCTGAAAGTATAAAAAAAGCGGGAGAAATTTATTTCTCCCGCTTTTTTTTCGTGCAGGCAATAGTCATTTTCTTTTAGTAGAAGTGGAGTCCGCAGTTAAATGTCGGGATGTTCAGACCGGCTGCTGATAAACGAGAAACAGAAAAACGGCTAGCCAGAGCACGTCTATAAAATGCCAGTATAATGAAGTAAGGTATAATTTATGGCGATTGGGCGGGTTGACACTATAGATAAAAGCGTCAACATAGCTGTAATTGGCCAGGGCTTTGAGCAGGTGCCTTCCAAGAAAGAGCAAACCAAGCACCACGTGAACGGCATGTAGTCCGGTGCTCAAATAGATGAATTTCAAAGCATGACT
>CAZAVR010000689.1:1933-2186 GCA_964488435.1 uncultured Cytophagales bacterium
CTTTCCGATACCAAAGTGTCAAATTTGCTGAGCCTGAGCCAGCCGCTAACCTGTAGTCCCACGAAAAGGACGCCCAGGCCAAAGGTAAGTCCGAGGCCGATTCTGAAAGCTTTGAACCGTTCATTTTTAAAAGCGATTCCCGCTTCATGTAAAGTAATGCTGGATACCATTAGTACCACTGAGCTGATCCAGAAGGTGACAGCAGCCGTCCCTACACGTATACCGGAAGAGATCATGGGCGGACGATCGTCAA
>CAZAVR010000690.1:0-1528 GCA_964488435.1 uncultured Cytophagales bacterium
GGTCAGTTCTTTCGCACTGAAGGCATCAGATCTGTAGCACACCCATTTTTCTGAATAACCCAGGGCTTCCATTTCAGCTTCCGGTTTGACGGGAATGGGTCGCATAAAGCGTGTTTCGAGAATATTCGGATTCACGTTTAATTCCCAGTCGATGACCTCCATCAGTTGGTCATAATCTCCTTTCCGGTCTTCGGGAGTACCGTTCCAGAGTAATTCTTCCGGTATAATCGCTTCATTGACAAGCGACTGATACATGGCAAAAACATCGGATGCTTTCTGGGGCTCGTATGTACAGAGGCTTCCAGGTACATGCAGCATCCCCCGGGGGACATCCCAGCCGGTACCCGGTTCCAGACGGAAGGCCTGAGAGTAGTTCGTGAGTTTGTTATCTCCTTTGGAGAAATTCATAAGGCATTCTTTGATCTGCTCCCTGGTGGTACCGGGAGCAATTCCAAAGAAAGTATAGGGGAAATCGCCACCGTGGTTATTGAGCTGTGGCGGGAAGTAGTAAGCTTCAGGTTTCCCCTTTTGACCGATCAGGGCGGCGTGCTCATCGTTGTGATGTATGTGATGTGGAAGTGGGCCCATATTGTCGAAAAATTTCGAATACATAGGCCAGCTTTTGTGTTCATTCCAGAGACGGTCTCCGATGACCGAACCTTTCAGTTCGTCGATTACATCTTTTAGTAAGAGCTGGTGTTGCTCTGTTCCGTCGTCGTACACCACTTTGCTTAGTCCTTCATCTTTTCCTGTGAGCGGACCGTTTTTTGCAGGCGTAGTTGAAGATAACCAGCGTTCATCTATTCCTCCGCGCTCTCCTCCGAGTACATAGTAGTCATCCGGGTGTAGCTTTATTCTTCTGCCGGGAACACAAAACGATCTGGGTACCCAGGTGGGTGCCAATCTGAGAATTCCTTTTCCCTGTTCCAGTGCTTTTTCCGCTAAACTCATTTTACTGATTTATTAATGGTTATTGATTTAAAATTGAATACTGTTTTTTATTTACTTACAAAAGCCCGGATAGATGAATCGTCGTTCAAAATCCTGATTTCTACATCGTAGTGCCGTCTCTCGCCCGGTTGTAATTGGATAAGCTGGTGGGTTTTTCTTGCTTCCGCCTGTCCGATGGGAGGATGTGTCCCGGGCTCCAATCCGGTAACATATTCGTTATGTCCCCAGTGTTGCCAGTTGGTGAGCCAGGGAAGTTGTTTTTTGTCAAAGGTGATTTTGACGGCCAGACCCAGGTCCGGATTGTGAAGCCCGCACCGGCAGGCCCCTTCTTCGTCGGCATCTATGTCTATAAAGGCGACTTCTTCGCCAAAACCATTGTGGTGCTCCAGTGGGGCCGGGCATTTTTTAAAAGGATAACTGTCTTTAAAAATCTTGTTGTCGGCTTCCGGATGACGAGGTTGCCATTTGCCCTTCCAGATGATATCTACCCCTTCGTCGGCAAAGGGCCAGCCAAAGTTAAAATGGTATAACAGCATGTGAGGAGACGGGGTGTTGCCTCGATTGACAACTTCATCAT
>CAZAVR010000690.1:1538-2183 GCA_964488435.1 uncultured Cytophagales bacterium
TTCATCATGTATCTTCAGGAAAGGTTCTCCAAGCGTCCCGGAGATGGTGCGGCGGAGTTCGAGCGTAGGGCCAAAAGGTCGGGACTGGCGTATGATGCCCTTGATGCTCATCTCCATTCGTCCGGCTACAGGGTCGGGTTGAATGACGGATTCAATTTCGGCTGGGATATTGCTTATCTGGTCATGGAGACCACGCTCTCCATACTCATCTTTTTCAGGTCCGCCTACATGCGTCAGCCCACAGGTAGTCAGCAGCCCTCCCCCGAAAGTCCGAAGCCAGTCGATGCCTTTGTCAGATTGCGGCTGAGGAGCAGTAAAACCGACATGGCTTATCCAGGAAATACAGTGTTCATTGAAAAAGGCATCCGCGATATCCATTCCCCGGTCCAGGACGACTTTGTACCTCAAGCCGGTACCTGTATTTATCCAGGCGACACGGTTGCCCCTTCCGGCACCATTGTCGAGTACGGAGGTTTCTATTCCTCCCAATTGGAAATGATTGGAAATTTTGTTTTTCCAGCGATTGTTATTTTTCAATGCGATAAAACTTAAACCCTGATTAAAGATTTTTCATCATCAGACTGCGGTATTCCACTTTCATAGGAGGCCCGGTGTGAAGTTGAAAACCCAGAAGACCTTTGGATT
>CAZAVR010000691.1:0-2182 GCA_964488435.1 uncultured Cytophagales bacterium
CAAAATTCCGGAAAGATCATCAAAATCGCCTCCATAGCCGGACTTATCGGCCGGGATCGCCGCATGTACCAAGCGGCAGAAATGCCGGGGCAACCGGTAGACTACGCTGCGGCAAAAGCCGGTGTAATCGGGCTTTCGCGCGATCTCGCAGGGTTTCTCTCCCCGCACGGCATTCGTGTGAACAGCATCTCTCCCGGAGGCTTTACCGGCCCCGAACGCGGGCACCACCCGGCTTTTATAGATGCCTACAGCGACCGTACCCCTCTTGGGAGAATGGGGCGCGACGGTCAGGACCTGAAAGGAGTCATTCTCTTCCTGGCTTCCGCGGCATCCGATTATATAACAGGTCAGAACATTGTAGTTGACGGAGGATTTTCGACATGGCAATAAAATACAGCATCGTAGTGGTCGGTCTCGGCTCTATCGGACTTCGCCACGCCCGACTGCTCAGGGAGCGGGAAGATGTCTCACTCGAAGTGCTGGAAATAGATCCTGAGGTCGCCGGCAAAGCCCGGAACGTCCTGGGAAATGTGCGATTTCACAGTTCTTTCGACAATATGCTCGAAACGCGCCCGGATATTGTCTGGCTGGCTACACCCACGCAGTTCCACGCGCTGCAATCCACGAAAGCCAGGAAGAGAATGACTCCTTTCACCCTCGAAGAGGCCCGGCAGGTAGCCGCAGTGGCAGCACGCACCGGGCTAACCTTCGGAGTGGGCTTCCATCTGCATTTCGGGAAAGGGATACAGTTACTAAAAGGACTGATTGATGAAGGAAGATTGGGAAATATCCTGCACCTCCACGCCCGGGTGGGAACTTATATTACCCTGGTTAACTCTCTGTCGAGGTACCAGGACCATAATCCGGGCTCGCTCTTTTTTGATTATGCCCACCAATTTGACCTCGTGCACTGGTTGCTCGGTGAACGACCGTCAACAGTCTACACGCCAGGTATCCGGGGAGGTGACATGGAATTCAGCGCCGCCCCGAATGTAGCTGACATTCTGCTGGGCTACGGAGACCGTACCCTTCAGTCGCATATACACCTCAATTACGTACAGATGCCGCAACGGCATTGCTACGAGGTGACGGGCGATGAAGGCTGGGCTATACTGGACTACGAGCGCAGCCTGATTGAGTGGGGAGACAAGCGATCGCAAACCGTGGAAACCATCCGTTTTGAGCAGGAGCGGGATGACATTTATCGTGACGAGCACAGGGCATTCCTGGCGGCTGTGGCCGGAAGCAGGGCACCTGAAACACCGGCGGCTGACGGACTTGTATCGACTGCCATCTGTCAGGCCGTACTGCAATCGTGGCAAACAGGAGAGAAATGCAGGATAGTTTACGAGTAGGATATTATGTGAAGCTGAAACAGCTCATGACTTCTCCAAACTTCAAAAAATGAACACACACGACACATTCACGCTTCCTCATTCATAAGACTATATCCTTAAAAGTTACGGAATATTTATGAGAATACCAAATAATACGGACGAAATAAATTCGCCTTAGCGCCCAAAGCGCCCCCACTCTAAGCTCTGGGGACACCCGACGGATCAGGAAGCTGTAATTTAGTGTTTGACGTAGAGATCTGGTCAAGAAATCACTAACCTGAATAAAAGGGCACCTCTAAAAACTGACCAATCCGACATTTTTTGAAAAAAAGTGCTATTTTGAGTCATGAAAAAATTCAAGAGACACAGAGACTACGGATTCTTCGATCAGGATATACGTCTAAGTAAGTTATCAAAGCTGGGAGACCCGCTAGTAAAGCTCAATGAGCATGTTGATTTTGAGTTATTTAGGTCATTGGAAGAGAAATTGACTCGAGTGCCTAAAGGTAAAGGGGGTCGGCTTCCTTACGATTATGTACTTCTTTTTAAAGTGCTTATTCTTCAGCGGTATTACAATTTATCCGATGACCAGATTGAGTACCAACTTAATGATAGAATGTCCTTCATGAGGTTTTTGGATCTGACCATAGCCGATGACATACCTGACAGTAAAACCATTTGGAATTTTCGGGAACAACTTATCGATCTCGGTATCATTTTAGATCTTTTTTCCTTGTTTAATAGCAAGTTAGAGTCTCTTGGGCTGATTGCTCACCAAGGCAGAATCGTGGATGCAAGTTTCGTAGAAGTTCCTCGCCAGCGCAATAGCAAAGATGAAAACGATC
>CAZAVR010000692.1:0-2180 GCA_964488435.1 uncultured Cytophagales bacterium
AAGAGGAGGAATGAAAAACACGCAAAAACTCTCGGTTTTATTCTGGCTGTTCAGGGCCAAAAAGAGCAAAGACGGGTCAATCCCGGTCTACTACCGCATTACCATCGACGGCCTCAGCAAAGATTTTTCTTTAGGCTATAAAGTGCTTCCAGGTAATTGGGATGCAGAAAACAAGCGGGTCAGCTCCCAAGACTTGCAAGCCAAAATCATCAATCAGAGGATCAAAAGTGCGGAAGCCGATCTTGAGCGCCATTTCCTAACGCTTCAATTGCTCTATGAGGAAATCACTCCGGGGATGCTTAAAAATGTGCTGGACGGCAAACCGGCAATCCTTGAGAATACCGAGGAATCCGAAAGCCAGTCCGACCAAACCCTTTTAAATGCGTTTGACGAGTATATCCAGAAGTTTGAGCTGAAGGTAACCAAAAAGAAGAGGTCTGACGGCACACTTCGTCACTGGCGCAGTACCCGTAGAAAAGTGGCCGACTTTATACAAAGTCAGAACCGCAAAAAGGACATCCTGCTATCTAAAATCAGCTATTCTTTCGCAGACGACTTCTTCGATTATCTCACTTTGATGGTAGATGAACCGTTAGCAGAGGTTACCGCCAAAAAGCACATCAAATGGACCAGACAAGTTATACAGACAGCTGTAAGGAAAAAGACTATCCCACAAAATCCGCTGGAGGGTTTTGTTTGTAGCAGCGATTCTAAAGAGGTTCTCCCTTTGGAATACCACGAAGTGGAGGCGATTTACCGGAAACGGATCATCATAGATAGGATAGCGGAGGTACGCGATGCTTTCATCTTTCAATGTTTTACAGGTTTTGCCTACCAGGACATTTACAATCTCTCCCCTGAGAATATTATCAGGTTCGGCACATCGGGGGAGCGTTGGCTTGTCAAGGATCGGGGCAAAACTGCCATTACAGAGATGGTGCCTATTCTGCCGATTGTGGAGGAACTGATCACCCAATACGCCAATCATCCTTATTGTAAAAGACACGGCCGTCTGATACCGGTCAACAGCAACTACCGCTATAATGTTTATCTGAAAGAACTGGCAGACATCTGCGGAATCAAAAGGGAACTGAATACTCACCTGGCCCGCCACACGTTTGCAGATATGATGCTGAATAACGGCGTACCCCTGGAAGATGTGAGTAAAATGCTAGGCCATAAGAATATCCGGACTACCCAACGCTATGCCCGGGTCAGAAAGCAGAGAATAAGCGACAATATGCGCCTTGTCCGCGACCGACTGTTTACAGCGGATGGGCAATTGATACAGGCTGTGTAAAGGAGGCAGATTTATTTAACCTTTTGCGACACTGAGATTTGCTACACAGTGTGTAGCAAATCTCAGTGCGGTTTATATAAAACTAATAAATAGAAATAGCCATTAAGAATTTGGGAGAGACCTTTTGGGTCTCTTTTTTTGTATTGTAATTAGCGGGCCAAGACTGTGAAACTATCTGGCCGGAGAATTGTACAAAAAAATAAGAGACACTATGGATGATTTTTGGGAAGTGAGCTTTCAGAAAAAACAGGAAATGTGGGGATTGGAACCGGTGAATTCGGCAAGATTGGCTTCTGAACTGTTTGAGAGGGACGGTGTAAAAAATGTTCTTATCCCGGGGATTGGCTACGGCCGGAACGCTGCAGTTTTCAGGGAAAAAGGAATGGCCGTTACGGGTATCGAAATTTCGAAGACGGCGATCGAAATGGCAAATAAGCATTATGGAAATGACCTGACCATTTATCAGGGGTCGGTAACGGACATGCCATTTGACAACCGGTCGTACGGTGGTATCTTTTCTCACGCTTTAATCCATCTGCTGGACAAACCGGAAAGGGAAAAGTTCATCAGGGACTGCTATAGCCAATTGTCTGACAACGGCTTCATGATCTTTACGGCTATTTCAAAAAAAGCGCCTACTTACCGGCAGGGTACCTTTGTCGGTGAAGACCGTTATGAACAATTCGGGGGAGTCAGGATTTTTTTCTATGATGAACAGACTATCAGTGAGGAGTTTGGCGGCCATGGGCTCTGCCAGGTGGAAGAAATATCCGACAATTATCCTTTTCACATGATCACCTGCCATAAAAGTCAAAGGTAGCTTTCAAACGGAGTATAGCGACGAAAAGCCATTTGAAAGCTTCTCTGGTCTATTTTTTGT
>CAZAVR010000693.1:0-2158 GCA_964488435.1 uncultured Cytophagales bacterium
TTCAACAGGGCTGGTTTCGACAAGAAAAACCCGCGCGAACGCGAAGAGCGGCCTTCGGAACAGAGGCGGGCAGGCAGATTTGAAAACGCTCCGGACTACAGGCTGACACCCAAAAACAAAGCTACCTCCAAAGACAAAAGCGACGCAAGAGATAAATCCGAAAACCCAGGAGCGATGCGTCTTAACCGGTACATATCCAATGCCGGCATTTGCTCAAGACGCGAAGCAGATGAACTCATCGTCAGCGGGGTCATCTCTGTAAATGGGAACATTGTCACAGAAATGGGCTTTCAGGTCCAGTCCGGAGATGTGGTTAAATACGGTAAACGGGTGCTGAATCCTGAAAAAATGGTTTATATCCTCCTTAACAAGCCAAAGGATTACCTCACGACCACCAACGATCCCGAAGAAAGAAAGACGGTGATGGATCTTATTGACGGAGCCTGCAAGGAAAGAGTATATCCTGTAGGCCGCCTGGACAGAAACACTACCGGACTATTATTGCTCACCAACGACGGCGAAACTGCCGGTAAGCTTACCCATCCTTCAGGAAACGTAAGAAAGCTTTACCAGGCCGAGCTGGACAAGCCTATTACAACGGAAGATTTCGAAACCCTGCAACAGGGTGTAACGCTCGAAGACGGCTTTATAAAGCCCGATAGCCTTGGGATTGTAACTCCCGATGCCTACGTGATAGGAATAGAGATACATAGCGGACGTAACAGGATTGTCAGACGCATGTTCGAGCACCTGGGCTACGAAGTCCAAAAACTGGACCGCACCGTTTTTGCCGGCCTGGATAAAAAAGAACTACCCCGTGGAAAATGGCGCTTCCTGACGGAAAAAGAAGTGGTAAGACTCAGATTCCTGGTGTAAAATATTGTGGCATTCGGGCTGCTGACGCAGCCCGAATGCCACTGAAAATCAGAGTGCTCTCTCTTTTAACTCAACTTCACCCCATGAAACATCTTCCCGTCTTACTACTTGCAGCATCTCTGGCGCTCGCCGCACTTCAAACCCAGGCACAAGTGGGTATAGGCACGGATACACCGGCTGCATCCGCCCTTTTAGAAGTGACATCTGACAGCAAAGGTGTATTGATTCCGCGTATGACTTCAACCGAAAGAACAGGCATTTCAAACCCGGCTGAAGGGCTGCTCGTCTATCAGACAAATAGTCCGTCGGGATTTTATTATCGAAGCGGAAGCACGTGGGTACGGCTGGTTAATTCCAATGAAACAGTAGCCTCTTCCTCCCCAAGCTTCTATACTGCAGACAGATCGGGATCGACTGCTTTTGTCACAATAGAAGGCACACCCATCTCTTTGGCCGGCGACAGGATAACTTCCGGTAATTTGGTTGTTGTACACCCTGAAAATACCCACTTTATCGTATCGACGTCCGGAAGATTTCAGGTGTCCTATAAAATTGCGCTACAAACTGCCTCATTGCTAGGATCCTTGGTAAAGATAAACGAGATCGCACATACTCCATCCAGCATCCAGGCCACTTCCACGCGCAGCGAATACGCCACCTCATTTATAGTGGACCTGGTCGCGGGGGACATCATTTCACTTTGTTTGGCAGGCCCTCTCGGATTCGTCAATTTGAACGGAGGGGAAAGTACTTATCTGTCGCTTGTGAAACTGGAATAACTTCCAGGTCGGATTTCTTGGAATTCCTGAAAATAATGCGTATCTTTATTAGATGGGTCCGTATTCCGAGATGGGTATGTACTGTATGGATAGGAGATTTCTCGACTGCGCTCGAAATGACCTCATGCGGATGCTTCTGTTTTGCCAGGAACGGACGCTCTGAACAACCGGAAAGACTAATAAAGTCATCTCCGGTCTTCAGTATGCTTTTATATTTTTTGGACAGAATCAGATCACATTCATCGTCTGCTCCTTGATCTTCTCCAGCTCATCCTTCATTTGCACTACCAAACGCTGGATGGCGGCGTCGTTCGCCTTAGACCCGATGGTATTGATTTCCCTGCCAATTTCCTGAGCAATAAAATTGAGTTTTTACCACTGCTCTCCGGCAGATTAAGCGTCTCTGTAAAATAAGAAAGATGATTGGCCAGTCTTACTTTCTCCTCGGAAAGCACCCGTCAGCGTAAAAAACTCTGGCACAAAACTCCCGGTTTCCGCGGAAA
>CAZAVR010000694.1:0-2157 GCA_964488435.1 uncultured Cytophagales bacterium
TAACAGCAACGAGTACGGGCTGTTCTATTTATCGGCTCTGAGACTGAAGGCGCTCGGTGGCCGTTAAAACCCAGGCATCGGGAAACAGTAGTGTCGTAGGTGCAGCCCGTTTCGTAACGCAGGAATTTATTCGGGTGAAATTCCGGTGATCCGAAAAAAAACACGCAGATTACATATTGAATCTGCGTGTAAGATTAAACTTCATCAACAAACTAAAAACCAAAGTCTGAAACGTTAAGAAAATACTTTCTTAACGTTGTACTTTTATTGCTGTAGGAGGGGGATTCGAACCGCCCACGGTGCAGTTAGCCACGATACAATTACTAAAAACTTTGGTGGTCCACCCCAGTCGGCACAAGTGCCGGCATTATATCGCGTTTGTCCCTTATCACCACCCCCGAGACAGGAGGGCATGGCTGCCAGATTTCATCACCCTACAGTATAAGAAAAGAACGTTGCCGGTGTCGTTGAAAAATGATTTTCTGACATTGACAATACAAAGATAGCAGATCGCGCCGGTTTGTTAAAATATTTTCACATAAAAATATTAAAATTTAGAAAATTTTCAACAAATTGTCATTTTTAATAGAAAGCATCTAATTTCTTCTCTCGTAATGGACAAAGCATTAGAAATTGATCAGACCGATCTGGCTATCCTGAGGATAATGGTGGACAACGCAGATCTTTCCTATGCCGAAATAGGAAAGCGTGTATTTGTTTCGGGCGGGACGGTGCACGTACGTGTCTCCAAAATGAAGCAGATGGGGATTATCAGAGGAACGAAGTTGGACATCGATGTCTCGAAGCTTGGCTGGGACATTACCTCTTACCTGGGTATATACCTCGACAAAAGCTCGCTGTATGAATCGGTGTCGAAGCAGCTTGCCGAAATACCGGAAGTGATCAATCTTCATTATACCACCGGCCAGTACGGTATTTTCGCCAAGATCCAGTGCCGCGATACCAGCCACCTGCGCGAGGTGCTTCACGACAAGATCCAGAAAGTACAGGGAATACAGAGGACCGAAACGATTATCTCGCTGGAAGAGAGCCTTAACAGGCCCATCCCGATTTAGGCTGATTTTTATTCGTACTTTTGAAAGAAAGACTCTTATTCCAATTTTGTACCTGTCATTTTTCGGCTCATGATTATTACGATAGACCCCGAATCGCCGGTTCCGAAGTATAAGCAGATCATTAATACGGTGTCCCAGGCCGTAAAAAACGGGATACTGAAACAGGATGAGCAATTGCCTTCCATCAACGAGATGTCGGAGTCGAACTACCTGGCAAGAGATACGGTCGAAAAAGCCTATAACGAGCTGAAGGAGCGGGGGATCATCAAATCGGTGCGGGGCAAAGGGTATTTTGCGCAGTCTTCGGCCTCCAATAAGATCAAGGTAATGCTCATCATGAACAAAATGAGCTCCTATAAGAAGATCATTTACTATGCATTTCTGAAAGCGCTCGGCGATGCGGCTGTCGTGGATCTTTTTATACACCACTACAATGCATTGATATTCAAGGAGGTATTGGATGAAAACCTGGCAAAATACAATTACATTGTCATCATGCCTCACTTCTACGAAGGGACCAACAAGGTGAATGTAAGGGAGCTGCTGGAGAAGATCCCCAGCCATAAACTGGTTTTGCTCGACAGGGATTATCCTGAGCTGCCGGGTTCTTACCTGGCCATCTACCAGGATTTTGAGAAGGACATCTTCCGGGCGCTGGAAAGCGGCGGGGACCTGCTGGAAAAATACCGTGAGCTCGTGCTGGTCTTTCCCGTCGACGGCCAGTACCCGCCTGAAATCATAAGGGGGTTCAAATCCTGGTGCATCAGCTACAAAAAGGATTTCAGGATTATCGACAGCGCGATGAACGAGAATATTTCGGAGGGGAAAGCCTACATTATGGTGGAAGAAACGGACCTGGCCGAACTGATAAAAAAAGTCAGGAATTCCAGCCTTGTATTGGGAGAGCAGGTCGGGTTGCTGTCTTTTAACGATACGACGCTCAAGGAAGTGCTCGCCGACGGGATAACGGTCATTACGACCGATTTCGAGACGATGGGGCGTACGGCAGCGGCGCTGCTGCTCGATGGAAAGCAGATCAAGGTGAAAAATCCTTTTACCATGATCAGGAGAAATTCACTAT
>CAZAVR010000695.1:0-2147 GCA_964488435.1 uncultured Cytophagales bacterium
ATGAAAAGGCGGTAATATGATTGGACTGAAGAGATGAACCTGCATTTTTTCCGGCGACGATCTTATTTACTTTTTTAAAGGTCCGGTCATAAATCGCAATTCCACCCCCTTGTGTCCCCAGCCAGAGCCGGTCGTTGCTTTGGGTGATGGCGCTTACAATATCAGATTTGTTGGTAATGTTTTGAATTTTGTGAAAAGCAGCTTCGGAAAGGTTAACAAGGTTGACACCGCCATGATTGGTTCCTATCCAGACAGATCCGGATTTATCCTGGAAAACGGTATGGATGGAATTGTCGCTGATGGATTCCTTTGCGGTCGTATGAAGGTAGTGTTTGAATTTGCCTGTAGCCGGATCTCGGACACTTAACCCATCCCATGTCGCTACCCATAAGCTGCCGTCCCGGTCGGTCAGCAACCGTCGGATATTGTGGTGACGCGGGCCTGTGGTAACGAGGCCGGAAGAAGGACAACGGGTAAAAGTGCTATTCTTTCGGTCCCATAGTTGTAGTCCGTGATCTTTCGTACCAATCCAGATTTCACTTTTGGAGCCTTCAGCAATACTTGTAATAAATGCATTTGCTGAGTCTTTCGAACCGGGCAGTATGTTCATGGTTTCGAAAGAGGGGGACCCGTTTTGTATCCTCATGCGCAGTAACCCGATTGTCGTGCCCAGCCAGTGGATTCCTTCGCTGTCTTGATAGACGGCCCACACGTCCCTTATTCCCGGTGTCCCGGCAGCGTCATTGTTCAGATAATTTCTGAAAGTAAGCTTATCGCGTGACAATAGTTCACTTAAGCCTCCCGAGGTTCCGATCCATATAGTCCCCTTCCGGTCTTCGCTGATGGACATAATCCGGTCATCACAGAGACCGTCACGGTGCGAAGTTTTTAGAATACGCTTAAATGTACCGGTCGTGGGATCGTATAGGTTAAGCCCCTTAAGCGTTCCTACCCAGACAGCTCCTTTTTTGTCACAAAAAACATTGGTCACATGGTCAAACGACACACTGGTCGGGTCATTTTCGTCGTGAAAGAACGTTTCAAATTTTTTCGAATTGAAGCGATTGAGACCATGTGCAGTGCCTACCCAAATATAGCCGTAATGGTCCTGGGCGATGGAAAGGGCTGTTGCATTCGACAACCCGAGTTCTGTGCCCAGGTGATGAAAGGTGAGTTCCTGGGCGGGTGATTTTAGAAAAGTTAGAAAAAGCAATGCCGGCACGAAGAGGATGCTCCTGAATGACGGCTGCAAAGACTTTACAAATAAAACGACGGGCTTCATTTGGATGTGGATCTCCCGGTTTCAAATCATACCTGACAAAAATAAAAAATATTGGCAAAAAGTGGGCTTATTCCTTGCTGTTGCTGAACTCCCATCTTATACAGGTAATCAACGAAAGATGGCTGCGCTTATTCAGGCGTGTGCACAGCCTGTGACCGCGTAATTCAGGAATTGGTACGATCTGACTATGTTTTGGGAAAATACGGCTACATTTTTAATTTTCCTTCCGTTTATTTTGTGTTGTTCTTTTTAAAAGACAGGCATTCAAATTTGCCAAACTTATTTTCAAAGAGTCGACGACTATCAGGGCTCGGGGGACTCAGAGGCATAGGCGAGGAGCGAAAAAGTTTTTACCATAATCATATATCCACCACAAATGGCAGACGGGGTTTTCGAGAGAGAATCCTGTCTGCCCCAAAAAGTGTGCCTTCATCCGAGATAGCAGATCGTGATTTCCGGCAGTGTCTGACAAAATTATCAGAAAAGTAATGGCCTGAATCCGCGATGGCCTTGAGTTTGCAGATTGTAGAATTTATAATGTTTTTGTCATCGTTGGAGTAGTTGTAAAGGGAAGAATGCTGTTCCCACTCTTCATGTGATCCAGTCGCCTGTTTCTTTTCTGGTGAAAGTCGGTGATATCGAGTTTTTTTTTATTGTTATCCAGACACGATTATTTGTAGTCCGGCGATTTGAAGAAATATTACAGTTGGCATAAAATAGAAGGTCTGTTTATTATGTTAAATTTACTATTTTTGGTTAAGTGCACTGGCTTCCAGTATCCAGGTGCCGGTCAAGAGACATCAAAAACGTATATATAACTCAGACCATCTTAACGATTCCTATGTTACTTCCTATACTTCTCTTA